>JAKAYH010000324.1 GCA_021826835.1 Thermoplasmata archaeon
TCGGATCTTCTATTAACTTCAAACCGAGTGCTTTTGCTATCGATTGAACTGTAATGTCATCATAAGTTGGACCAAGCCCGCCTGTTGTTACTATCAAATCAGCAACAGCCATTGCCTGATTTATAGCCCATGATATTTCTGTTTCATTATCCTGAACAATAAGACCACGGTAGACCTCGTTTCCTGCAAGCGTCAGTTTTTGCCCAATTTCCGTGGCATTTGTGTTAACAGTCCTGCCTCGTAACAACTCATTTCCGATGGAAATGATTACTACCTTCATCACATCTGAAAGAATAGGATGATTTATTTAGTTGTCTCTCAAATCGATCTAAAAATTATAACCTGTAAATTTAGCTTTAAGCATTCCACTTTTGGTATGAAAAATTGAGGTCGCTATGTTTACCATTTCTTATCAGATAATTAATCACTGTCTTAACCCGGTAGGAAATGCAAATATGGAGGTCTGAATAATAATATTGAGAGCATTAATCTTGACCTGGTAATAGCGGAGTGAACCAGAAACTATAGCATCTTCTCGATCAGATATACGATTTTGACATAGAATACGATGGTAGAAACCATAAGCATGATGGAAAGATGCTAAATTTTACTCCTGATACTGATAGATTGCTATCTATCCTCATACAGTCTATCGATGCAAACGTGTACTGCAGATAGGCACCTCTAAAGGTTATTCCACGTAGTGGCTTGTGTACGCAGTTTCCCAAATAGATGGCCATGTGGTTACTGCAGAAATCGCAAAAAGAAAGCATGAAATGGCCTTCATTCTGCAAACTTGATTCTAAATAATTTCTAAGCACCAAAAAATATGTATATTTAATACACATTATTATGTGTGTCAACTCAAAGATTTAACGTGACTCTGCCTGATGACGTATCAGAATTTCTTAAGACAAAAAAAAATAAATCTGAATTTCTAGCTGCGGCTGTAAGGGAAAAGGCTATAAATGACAGGAAAAAAGAGGTAATGGAGAAAGCAATGAAACTAAAGCATTACTACGAGTCTGATGAGGACCTTAATAGTCTTAACGAACTTGATTCTCATGATTTTGTGGATTGAGGGGATTGGTTGAACCAAGGAGATATATATTTGGTAAATCTCTCACCAACCGTCGGAGCAGAGATAACCAAAACTAGACCATGCGTTATAGTAAGCAGCGATGAAATCGGTATTTTACCACTGAAAGTCATTGCACCTATAACAGATTACAAACCTCGTTATAATTCAGTTCCCTGGATGGTGGAACTGTTTCCAGACGGTATAAATAATTTATCCAAGAGATCAGTAGTAGATTTGTTTCAATTGAGGTCAGTATCACAGGTAAGATTAATAAAAAACACAGGAAAAGTGGGAAAAGATGAATTTCAAAGAATCTTAGAAGCTACCAAGATCGTTTTTGGGATTTATTGATCAATATATTTTAGAGCGCAGGTACCGACTCTCCAACAAGGTTTCCATCAATTCTTTCAACTTTTGGGTGATCCTAATTCATTTCAATATTAGTTCAAAGGAAAAATGTAGACTTTTAAAATATCAAAGAATTATACCCCTATTACAAAGCGGAGATTGCCGAGCCAGGTCAAAGGTGATGGATTTAGGGATCGATTTACTTCTAGGAAGGAATCTGAGTGAATTTCCCAACTGATATGCCTCTTCAAAGTATTATCTAAACTAAAGAAAAATTTAGGTAAAATTTTGTCTTTTGAAATAAGAAAGGAATTTTCCTTCATCTCTGCAAAATATGACCAAAAGATCCAGAACTAAATTTATAGCCATTATTTTGGTTCTTCCAGTTTACTAATTGAATAAACTTTTATCCAACCACTTTAAAACTGGTGCTGTATTCAAATTCCCTATCAAACGTGGCCAGTTTATCTATATGGTTAGATTCCACAACCTCAAGGATTGTGCAATCTGTGAAGCTAAATTTTGTATCTTTTTGATTTCTGAATCTGTTCCAGGATGCCTCAAATGTATTGTTGCCAACTTCGAGTACGGGCATTGACTCCTTAATCAAATCCCCTGTTTTGGAAGCCAAATACAATGATTTAGAACGAACTAAAACTACAGTTACTGTTTCATCGAACACATACTCGGAAGTAATTGCTTGACCATGCTTTCCTCCAACTATTTCTTCCATTATTGAAACAGATTTCTCGTGATTTGTGTCTTTAGCAACTACAAAGGCAACCAGTAGACTTGTATCGATAAAGATCAAGTTGGCCCACCGTAAATCGTTTCGTCAACCTCCATACTCCATTTGACTGGTTTCTTTGTCTTTACTATCCCATTTAGATTCAGAATTCCTTCAATACGTAGCTTTTTACGCTCATCCTGTTTCTTTAGCCACCCAACCATTGCCTCATTAAGAGCATCTCCAACATTCCTGTGTTCTTCCAAAGCTCTCTCTCTGAATTTATCATAGAGGTTTTTATTGACTTTCCTAACAACAAGAATATCGCTCCTTACCTTTTTTTCATTACCAGGCATAGGTATAACAAGTATGACAGAATATAAAATCCTATCTGATGATTCTCTGTGCAACTATTTCAGGTTCGATGATTATTTCACTCATAATTGATAATAAAGTGAAAATAAGAATTTAGGATAGGGTATGTTGAAATTCGTTTTAGAGTTTCATTACAAAGAATTCGGAATATACTCATTGTTTTCTATCAACTTAGGCTCAATAGCGCTCCACTCTTTTCGAATCTCCTGCCTCAATTCCTTTTGGGGCTGAGACTCCTCTGTTTTAGGCTTTTCTTTTGCTGCCATATGAAATAATACCTATTTGATATTTAAACCGTCTTTTTACCGGGTGGGACAGAAGAATCGAGAGGTCAATACATTTTTACTTCAAATCTATAATGTACTAAATCTACCTCATTCACATATAATTCAAAAGTCTAATTTTCAATTAATCTTCATTCAGACACTATGGCTCAATATTCACTTCATTTCATTATCGGAACTAGCATACTTTGGACCAAAATGGTTCAGGAAAGGTTGCAGAGTTCTCGTTGTTTTACACCAAATATTCTAACATTTGAACCGAAACGTGACTCGCCTTTTGTTGTAATTAATTTTTGTTGCCTAATAAGTGGCTATATTATGAAAGAAACTGCGATAAAAATATCGATGGGAATGCAAATCTTTTGTAGTTCCCAAATTAACTTCCCTCCTTCATGACATCAATCTGGACATGTTCCTGAATCCTCTGTGACAGACCTGTTATGGTGATCCCAGTTGTGAAGTTAACAGGTAACAGATCAAAGAGCCTCCAGTTGTGTGCCGATGCGTTATTTACGTTGAGGGGATTGACAATAAAACGCAAAAAGACATAACTGCTAAAATGATATAATGTTGTATTTGACGGAAGCGAATCATTGGTGAAGGACTCATCAATATTCATCGTGGCATTAGCTGAAGCGTTGCAGGTATAAGCGCTTGGATAATCTGCTGGATACTTGGCCAAGGAAATATTCGTATTATTGGTGTATGAAGAACATATGAGTCCACCTTTTAACTCTTGCACATAATCCGGAACATCGGGACTCTCGATGCTCTGTTTAATGATGAGTCCCGAAGGCTTTAAGTTCGATGGAAGTGATCCATTTATCCATACCCTAATGCGAAAGCACAGGTCATTAAAAACCCCAAGAGTCGAGAGAACATTCAGAGTTATGGATGAATTCTTGTAGCCAGGATCTGATACATTTGAAAAGGCTGTAAAGACTGGCAAGAATACACAGCGATTTCCGCTGCAAAGAGATGTCATGTTTGCATTGTATGTGCTCGTCCTGTTTAATGCCTGGACACCGATCTGTGGAAGAGGTTGTGATTTCTGAGATGTATTATAATAATAGGATACTGGAACTGCAACTATGATCACTGCAATAACAGCGAACATGATCATCTTTTT
>JAKAYH010000325.1 GCA_021826835.1 Thermoplasmata archaeon
CGATCTCTTCACCCCCATATAACGTCGGAAAATTGTATGACAAAGACATGTCCCTTGCTGAATACCGAAATTTTCTATCTTCTGTGTGGGAAGAAGTATACCGGGTACTTGTTCCGGGCGGAAGAGCTTGTATAAATATAGCAAATCTTGGGAGGAAACCGTACATTCCACTGCATACCTTTATCATTGAAGACATGATAAAATTGGGATTTCTTATGCGCGGAGAGGTTATTTGGGATAAGGGTGCAACGGCAAGTTCGTCTGTCGCGTGGGGAACATATCTTTCTGCAAAGAATCCAGTATTGAGAGATTCGCATGAGTATATCTTAATTTTCTCTAAACAAACATTCACGCGTGGGATTAAAGAGAATATGAGATCAACAATGTCGAAGGAAGAGTTTATGGAGTACACAAAAAGTATTTGGTCTTTTGGAGCGGAATCTGCAACTAAAATTGGTCATCCTGCGCCATTTCCAGTTGAATTGCCTAAAAGGTGTATTAAATTATATACTTTTGAGGATGAAGTAGTTTTAGACCCATTTATTGGAAGTGGTACCACTGCTATAAGTGCTCTTATGTTAAATAGACATTTTGTTGGTTATGATGTTGATCCCGAATATGTAAAATTGGCAAACAAGAGAATTAACATGATCTTAAACAAGAGAAAACAACAGGTTCTCCAGGAATCTGGGAGTTAGATATTGTTTAGATTAGAAACCTAGTTTGAGATCATTGTTATTTAGGTTTAATGATCTGTATAAGGCTTCAGCTCATATTCACCACCTTTTGCTTCACAAGGCATTTAGCTTGCTCTTAAACAATGATAGGGGATAATTAGTTTCTTACAGGCATAATGAAATCTGGTGGTAAGCCGATAAGAATGCAGAGGAAATTGAAAAATTGCAACCATATATCAGTTGACTCAATTTCAATTTTTGAATTATTCGTTGGCGTGACCCTTAGCATTAAATAAGATCGAGGAAAAAATAAGATAAATGAAATACTTGAAAGCCTGCCAATAATAAGTTTTTATGAGGATTCTGCAATAGAGGCTGAAAAGGTCTTTGCGCAAAAAAGGAGAAATGGAATGTTAATCGATCCAGAAGACTTCATGATTGCAGGTATCTGTTCAAGAAGAAACGAGATTCTAATTACGCGTAATATTAGATGTCATGAAAAAAGTTCTTTTGACCGCGTTGACATGACGATGTTAGCGTGAGAGTCGGAGAGGCAGCAGGTAAAGTGCCTGACCTGAGAGGTCGTACCATTAGATTTGCTGCCCTTCGCCTCGACATAATACCCTGGAACAAGGGTGAATAGAAGGCTGTCGAGTTTGCTCCGACTTTAAACTCTCACCAATCACATGGAGGTGATCAGAATACTGATAGGAATGGATGTACATAAAGGTAATGTATACATAACAGAGATGGAAGATAATGGTGATCTGAAAGAACAGTATGAGATTTTGAACGATGATTCTGCATGGTTGGAATTCAATAATAGATATATCTCCCTGAAGCCGGAGATATCTTTAGAAGTATCGACATCAGGGAAATATGTTGCAAGGAAATTGAGGGATATGGGATTCTCAGTGCATATGGCAGATCCTTCAAAACTGCCTCTCATATTCAACACATCTAAGAAGAATGATAAGGAGGATTCATACAAGCTTGCAAAGCTCCTGAGGCTTGGAGAATTGCCTGAGGTGCATCTCCCTTCCCGTTACTCCGATGATCTCAGATCACTTGTAAGGTACAGAAGGTCTCTTGGAGAAAGTATAACAATGCTAAAGAACAGAGTTCATGCTATTCTGGCTTCAGCAGGAATTAAAATTGATGCAACAGACATATTCGGAAAGAAGGGAATGAAATGCATCCTCAGATCAGTTGATAACCTGTCCATGGCACAGAGATTCGTTCTTGGTGATCTTCTGGATCAGATAACATACCTGATCAGGAAAGAATCCATTGTTGAGGATGAGATATCCAGATGTGTAATGAATGACAGGAACGTGAATATCCTCATGACAATTCCCGGTATGGGAATATATTCATCAGCTGCAATCATGTCAGAGATCGATGATATATCCAGATTCAGTTCAAAGGAGAAACTTGCATCATATGCAGGCCTTGTTCCGAGACAGAATCAATCAGGATCATCAGATATAAGAGGACATATTACAAAACATGGGCCATCAATGCTAAGATTCATACTTGTTAATGCTGCTCATAGTGTTATAAAGTATTCAGATAGAATGAAGAAAAAATACCTAAGCCTTGTGAGGAGGCTTGGAAAGAACAGGGCAATTGTTGCAATTGCAAGGATACTGATAGAAACCATATACACAATGCTGTCAAGAGGCACAGAATTCATTGACAGGATAGATGCACTTACAGAGAGGAAGATGAATTCCATGAGATCAAGATCTGTAAGACCATCAAGGATACGCTCAATGGAAGATATTATGCATGATCTTATGGATGTCAGAAATGAGAGGCAAAAAAGAATTGGCACTGAGGGAAATATAAATAAAGTGGATGCAATTACATGAATGTCATAGAACTTTTTTCATAGAAGGTACTTTTCTCTTCATTGCATCGCTCGTTGTATTAGTCATAGAAGATATATTTCATTCAAACCAAACGGTTTTAGCTTATGCATTCCTTTACGGAGGTCTTGTTTTCTTAGTCTCGGTTGTTCTCATCTTCGTAGGAGTCCAGTTTGGTGCTAAGAGTGGCAAACTTCAAAAGAGAGGGAGCAAAAATAAGGGCCACCGATATGTGTTTAAAAGATTATCTCATTGTCTTTTGTCTTGGTGACAAATGATGAAACCTCCTTCGAATAAAATTAATGTCACTTTGCTGATTGCTGACATTATTATGATTGCAGTTACTACTTATTTGAGATCAAGTCTTGGAACGTCTGGTTATTTCACGACACTATTTATTCTCTTGCTGGCTCTGATATCTGTTATTGTGGCTATTAGGGGAAGACTCAACTGGGATTGGAATCAGGAGTACCAAAGAAATGCAGGGTCTGGAAAAAATTGAAGTCATTGTAAAAGTTACCGAGACTGGATCGAAATGAACCCGGTAATCAGCAAGAAAAAGTCTTATGAATCTATACTTTCATATGCTGTAGCTTGTGCTTTTTTGTATCTGTCCATATTTCTATCACAGCACATAAAATATGATGGAAGCTTCATCTCAGCAATGCCCATATTATTTCCCCTTGTATTTGCCATGGCATTCATAGGAATCTCCATTTTGTTTATTTTTGGAAAGTAATATCCCTAATTCTTCAGAACTGGCATCATGAGTTTTGCAATAGGGATAACACTCTTCATATTCGGCGTAATATCACATTATTCAGGAGGTGAATCGCTTCTCTGGGGTGGATCAGTAGGAATAGGTGTATTGTTCATAATTGCGGCAGTTGTAAGGCTGATTATACAGGGTGGATTGAGCGCTTACAGAAAGTCAAAGGAATAGAGTAAGATTTAAGCGGGATATCGATGTATTTTTATAATCGCAGGCATCGCTGGTCTATTAGCTTTATCTTTAGCACCCTACACTAAATTTTTTGGAATGGTAATTGCATACTTCTCGGTTGTTGATGAAATGTACTTATTTCTTGAGGCCAATTACATTAGGAGAGCATTCGTCAATGGAGAAGAATACCGTATCATCTCGCGAAAAAGGCTATAATGAAAATGCCGTATTTGTGCTGGTGTATGATCATATAATCTCTGAAAAGAAAGAACATGTGACTAAAACATTAAACTAGGGAATACTTTGTCGTTTCCACGTCCATTGCAGCGTTGGGTCTAATGGCTTTAACGGCTGGCATTTACTGTTTCTTTATATATGTGAAGTCCAACATACAGTGGAACATTGTATTCTAAGTTGATCCGTAGGTCATTGGAGCACCGGCGTT
>JAKAYH010000326.1 GCA_021826835.1 Thermoplasmata archaeon
AGAAGATAACGTTGACAAGTGGATAAGAATGGTGGCTACAAATCGTTTATCGGGGCATTCCGCAGGATTTTTCTCTGTTTACACATTACCACCAAATCAGGCAACAACTCCGGAAGAGCAAATAAGAATCAATGAGAAGAGACAGCAGAAGCCGGAGTATAGGGACATCAAAAAGCTCATCAAGAAGAAAACATTATCTTTACTTAAGGACTTTAACGAGGAGTCTATAAATAAGATTAATAGTGTGGGGTCAAAGTCAGAATTATTGGTTGAGGATTCTCGGTTTGCGTCCAGATATTTAGGAAACGAATTGGTCGACCTTACGGTAACCTCCCCCCCCTTTCTGAATATAGTTCAATATTCAAAGGATAACTGGTTAAGATGCTGGTTCAATAATATAGATATTAAAGATATTGAGAAAAAGATCTTTATCACCCCAAATTTGGATAAGTGGCGCCAGTTTATTGGAAATGTTCTCGGGCAATTATTTATACTCACCAAAAAAGGTGGCTACGTAGCTTTTGAGGTAGGAGAGGTCAAAAATGGTACAATTAATTTAGATGAGTATGTTGCTTTGGATGGTATAAATAATGGATTCGAAGTTATTGGGATATTCGTGAATACGCAACAATTTACAAAAACTTCTAACATATGGGGAGTGAAAAATCAAAAAAATGGGACCAATACCAACAGAATTGTTTTATTTAGAAAGGTGGATTAATTATGGCAGATGAAGATTACGTAAGAAATTTGGAAAGAATCATTCAAAAAATGTTAACACCACTCAAAGATATACCATTTCCTTTAGTTATTAGAGCAATAAGTGGGCACGAAGTGATTCCCTTTGACCAAGCTTGTGGGGAAGATAAGAATTTACTTGATTCAATAAAATTAGCTGTGATTAAAGCTGGCGAACAAATGGTAAGCAAAGGCGTCTATGCACGAAGGGTAAACGAAATTGGCAATGCAATAGAGCCGTTTGTGCGAGAAGCGCTTAACAAATTAGGCCTGAATGCAGATACACCTTCGGACACAGCTGGGAAAAAGCAGGCAACAGGTTATCCAGACCTTTCCATAATTTGGAAAGGAAAAACTCACTACATTGAGTGTAAAACTTACAATGAGACAACGAAAGACACCACGCAAAGGTCTTTTTACCTATCACCTTCAGATAAGTTCAAAGTAGCAGAGGATGGTCATCATTTCTTGGTATCTTATGAGATGACACGAATAGGCTCGAATGGCTCTATGGGAGACAGGTATAAACCAATTCACTGGATGATTTTGTCTCTTGAGAAATTAACGGTCAATGTCAAATATGAGTTTAACACTGACAATAGAGGATTATACAGTTCTAGTAAAGGACTTATTTTGAGTGAAGGAGAAATCAGTTGAGTGTTTGTATCCACTTAATTTAGTAATCGAATCCCTACATATTTACCTGAAAATAGGATTTGCTTACATTTCTAAATGGGCTTGGCATGATTCATATTGCAGTAAGATTCCCAGGATGTGAGTTGACCTTGGTACAAAACTCAAAGAAAAGCAGAGGGCTGAAGAACAGAAATCTCTTAATAGGATCAAAAAGGAACACTTTGATGATGTTGACAGCCGGAAAGGATACTTATAACCTTTTATGAAGCGTTTTATCGATAGAAGCATTAACGGATTGAAGTTAGGATGGATAATTCATGGTATCTACACGACGGATCGAAAATTCGATTTTAAAATTAATTAGGAATAAAAGTTTATACATTCCCTTGATCATGGATGGCATGGGAATCAGATCAGAGATCATGCGATCTGCCTTTCAGAAATATGCTAATTCTCAGATATAACTTTTATTTATGTGCTCTCAATAGATAAGATTGGAGTAATATGAGCCACATGATTCTATAATTATACCTAAGTCATTTGATATCTTGGACCACACGCAGGATCAAGTTGAAAATGAAGTAGTTGGGAGATTAATTAATTTTTTAGCGAAGATTTATTAGTTTTCTAGTACATATGTTCTTGGTGCTTTACTGATGAAAAGAACATGTTCACAGTGTAAAAGTGGGAAGAGGAAAGAAGTGATTAATGGAGGCATGACACAAACAGTACACTGGGATGGAGATTATGTTGTCAGAGAGGAAATCGACTATGAGAAGAATCTGAATCACTCACACTACTACTGCGATAATATTACGTGTCCAAATTATGGAAAGGAAATATAAGTTGCAGGAAAAGCGTTATTGAATTTTCCTTTTCAGGTTGAACAACTTTATATTATTGATATCGCCAGAGAAGAACAGGACAAATTAGTGGAAACCCTTCACAGAATGATTGTCGAAAACAAATCTCTCAGTAAAAAAATTGGACGATTTAAGGATGAAGATAGATCACGTAATTACAAATTTATCAAGTAAGCAGATGGAAAGATCTTGACAACAGCTTTAAGAATGATATGTAAGTATCTGCTATTCCCTATATTATTGGTATGGTGCTCCAGTTCTTTGAGGGATAGGGTCGAATAATATTTAGGAGAAACTAACTTTTTAATATTTTTAAAGTTCGTTTTTGCCACCATCGGTAATATTTCACTTGGAACAGCTTCAGGCGAAACCGTTTTAAAATCTATTTTATATTTCTCAGAAAGTTTTCTCGCCTCGTCTTCAAATATACGCTTTGCAATAATACTTGCAGCTGCAACTGGAATCTCACATTCTCCTTTCTCCATCTGTATGACATTTATCTTAGATTGGTCAACTTGTCTCTTCCTTTCCTTGGAGGATAATCTCGATTCAGTTTTCATAAAATTAAACCTATCAATGATTACTTCCACACTTTTGCCTCAAGCTTTCGGCCTAAGTTCATTTTTCATGGGCTCCAAACCATTTTCAAGAATGGATTTCAATTTATCCTCTTCTGTAACGTGATATAGAATCATTTCTGTAGATCTCTTTCAGCTAAATTCCCATTAATTAAAAAGTATTTTGAATTAGAGAAAGGTTTTTTCGTATTAAAAGGAGTGAGCATGGAATGAATCACTCAACTTGTATATGTCATTGTATTAATTGTTATTGTGGATGTTGTTATAAAATTGGAATTGTAAAACACTGCATACCAAGTTCCAGATCCGATGTTTGTGTTGAATGACCCACTACTGATATGCCCACTTGTAAATGAATAGGTACTCCACGATCCTGAAGATAAATCGCTTGAATACTCGGAGGGCGTAACAAGATAGAACGTTATTCCATTAGTAGCGGTAACTGAAACAGCAAATGTTCCAGATCCTGTAGTATTAAATTCTAGCGCATAATATTCTCCTGCAGAAACATTTTCTACGGTTCCTCCGGGAACAATATCCGTAGTTTTAGGTACGGCGATTATTGCAATTATTATTACTAGAATCACTACGACGGCGATTATTGCATATAATTTCTTTCTACTTTTCTTCTTGGGTGCAGGAGGTTGGGAAGTTTGCTCCATAAAAACTAAACGCGGTTACTGGTATTAAATTTTACTACCAATTATGATATGAAGTCTAAAAGGGAGTACTTACCCTGCAAATATTGCATTCATTAGTTATTCTTAATTAGCAAAAAGCAGCAAGTAATCATATTTACTTTTCTATAGATATCTTTACTTGTAACAGCAATGAATCGTGACTTCGAATTTAAAATTCGTTAGGGATAAAAATAATATATTGTGGCATTATTATATTTTTAAATCTGATCCGTTGGTATATAAAGAGAACAGGGAAATAGTCAGGATACATATACGATTAGATTGATTGTAGAGATAGTATTATACGGTTTTTCTCAAAAAACTAAACCGTATATAGAATGGGCCCGACCGGATTCGAACCGGTGACCTCCTCCGTGTCAGGGAGACATCATACCGCTAGACTACGAGCCCTCAGCAA
>JAKAYH010000327.1 GCA_021826835.1 Thermoplasmata archaeon
GATTGAAAAGATGAAATTCAAGGTAACGAAAGAATACGATAAATTATACCCTGAAAATCTTCCTTTTAAAATCTCGATTAAGACAGACAAAGGGACATATGAAGAAGAGCTCATTGTTCCAAAGGGGCATTACAAAAAACCATACACCTGGGACGATGTAATTGCAAAGGGAGAACGCGTTATGAGCAGAGATAGCGCGAAAGAACTAAAAGAATTCTGCAGTTCAATGGAAAATAGGGGCGTGGATGAACTCATTGAGGTAATCTCCAATGTCCATTCTTAGGGATAATATCAATCTGGGTCCGCGAGAATTCAGGAGAATAATGAATGAAGAGGGTTGCTTTGCAGCAGGAGTATTCAACGGAATTTCTGCAATCCTAGCTCAGCAATCCGGATTTAAGGTTTCATATCTATCTGGATCAGGAGTGGCCGCCAACATGGGATATCCTGACATTTCCCTGACAACACTAAGCGAAGTGGTAGAAGAGGCGAGGAGAATAATAAGAGTGACAAGAATGCCTTTAATCGTAGATTGTGACACTGGATTTGGAGAAACAATAAACGTTTCCCGCACTGTGAGAATGATGGAAGAGGCTGGAGTGTCCGCAATCCATCTGGAGGATCAAATTTTACCAAAGAGATGCGGACACTTAGATGGAAAAGAACTCATATCCATTGATGACATGAATAAAAAATTAAGATCCGCTTCACTTTCCAAAAAAAATAAAGATTTTACAATAATTGCTAGAACAGACTCCAGAAGTGTGGAAGGGTTTGATGCCTCCATAGAAAGAGCCAGAGAATACATGAATGCCGGGGCAGATGCAATATTTATTGAGGCCCTTGAATCTGAATCTGAATTTAGAGAATTTGCAAAGAAGGTAAAAGTGCCGCTTCTTGCAAACATGACGGAATTTGGAAAGAGTCCTCTCCTCTCCTTCAGCGAACTTAAATCTATGGGATATGCAATAGTGATATATCCATTAACGGCTTTCAGAGCCATGATGAAAAATGTACAAGGAATTTACAATGACCTGTACAAATATGGAACTCAGAAAAATTTCATGGAACGTTTAATGACCAGAAGAGATTTTTACGACCTAATCGGGTATGACGAATATGGAAAAGAGGATAGTGAATTGAGTAAAATAAGGTGATAAAATGGCTGAAATTGTAAAAGTGGCAAAAGGATTGGAAAATGTAGTAGTCGATAAGACTGCAATAGCAACAACAAGCAATGCAGGAGATTTACTTTACAGAGGATATAAGGCAATAGATCTTGCTGAGAAGAAGAGCTTTGAGGATACCGCTTTTCTAATAATTAACGGTAAGCTCCCAAGTGAAGCTGAATCCGCAAGATTTAAGGAGACAATTCACAACAATATGAAAATAGATTCCTCAGTTAGAGAAATCATGAAGATCAACAGGGAAAAAGACATAATGAGAAACATCAGATCAATGATCTCGCTTTATCCATACACGGAAAAGGAACAACAGGGATTGTTTTTGAAGATGGATTCGATTATTCCACAGCTTTCTTCTGATACATTTAACGCGTTCAAAGGGAAACCATTTAGAGATGGAGAAGGAAACGGCTATTCTGAAACATTCTTTTCCATGATATCCAATGGAAAGAATAAAGAGAATGCCAGATCATTCCAGAAACTAATGATACTCTATATGGAACATGAATTCAATGCCTCAACCTTTGCATTGAGAGTTGCTGCATCCACATTGGCAGATCCAATATCCGCTGTCTGTTCAGCATTGGCGACACTTAAGGGTCCCCTTCACGGTGGAGCCAATTCAGAGGTTCTTGAATATCTTGGATCGATTAAATCTAAGGATGATGCAAAGCATTTTGTGGATGAGAAAATTTTGAAGGGCGAAAAAATAATGGGATTTGGTCATCGTGTATATAAGAAGAGAGATCCGAGAGCACAATTTGTCAAGGGCGAACTAAAGAAAATTGCTCCTGATTATGATCTGTTTCAGGCCGCTGAAGCGGTGGAAGATTATCTATGGGAAAAGAAGAACCTTCCGGCTAATGTCGATCTATATGCGGCGATTCTCATGAAATTCCTTGGCATCGAAGAAAGTTTCTATCTTCCTGTATTTGCAGCATCAAGAATATACGGCTGGAATGCACACTATTTTGAGCAGGTCAATAACAATAAAATCATAAGGCCGGCTGCAGAATATGTTGGCCCTGAGAATTTAACCCTTTAACCAATAACTTCTATTTTTTCTGCTTCTCCCTTTCTGTTGAATGCTATGAAAGAGTATTCTTTGAAAGGGTACCCTACAATTATATGAATCGGTCCTGAATTTGAAAACATGTGGAGATCTGCATCAGAGGGTGATATAACGCCAGATGGATGAGAATGTATTGTGCCAACTATACTGAAATCTATGGGTTTGTTATAAAGTTGAAAAATTGTATGAGAATCGCCCTGAATTGTTCCTGGCAATATGGCAATCTCAAATATGACCTTATTTTCAGCCCTGAGAAATGCTCCAAACTCCTTAGGAAGACTATCAAGTGAAGCTTCCATTACCATCCTTATTACTCTTCTTCTAATTGACCACATCTTTCAACAGTTTCTCCCTGAATTTTGTAAAGAAATTTCTCCTCATGGTTATAAATTTGGCCGCCTGTTCACACTTCCTTATCTCAACCTTGTCTCCGGACTTAATATCAATTTCCTCCTGTCCGTCAAGGATTATAATGCTTTCTTCATTTGTACCACCCATTACAATTATTGCAGTGGAATTTGATGAAACCACCATGGGCCTTATCCTGAGGGTAACTGGAGCAATAAATGATAACACCATTGCCTCAGCTGAAGGAAGAATTATTGGACCTCCTGCACTCATTGAATAGGAGGTTGAACCCATTGGCGTTGCAATGATTATACCATCAGCCCTCGTTTTATCTATGAAATTGTCATCAACATAAACTTTGAAGCTTCGAACCTTTGATATCTGCCTGGAATGGATCACTGCCTCGTTTATGCATTTTCCACGATATTCGCCGTTTACGTATACAGCGAGCCTCATTACCTCTACTTCCTTATAATCACCTCGAATCAACTTGTATATGGAGGATTCTACATTTCCGAGTTCAACTTCCGATAGAAATCCAAGGGTGCCCATATTGATTCCAAGGATTGCCCCCTTTGCCTTTTGACTTGCCATAAGTACGGTTCCGTCACCGCCAATAGTTATAATTATATCTGCATCTATTGAATCAACGGCTACTGTTGGAACGCTAAGGTATTTTGCCACTTCCGTTTCAAAAATTGTCTCAACATCGTCAGGTAAAATATTCAGAATTCTTTCAACGATCTTTGCACACCTTGGGCAGTCCTTTCTTATAATAAAAGCAACTTTCATTTGTGCATCGCCACCAGCTTTTCATTACTTAAAGCTATTACCTGGCTCTTTTCAAGAAGACTTAGACCCATGTTCAAGTCCTCAAGATTTTGGTTTAATACCAGTCCGCCTGCCTCTCTTAGAAGAAGTGTTGATGCGGCGATATCCACATTTCTGATTGCTTTTTTTTCCCCGATATACGCCATTAGGTCAAAAACACCCTCAGCCACTAGTGACATTTCCAGCGAAGCACACCCAAAAATCCTGAACCTACCTTCAGCAAATTTTAGATAATCAGGGATTTCCCTCACCGATCCAGACGATATAATATAGGCATTCTTCCTCTTTTTACTCACGGTAATAGCTTTGGAATTCTTGAATGCTCCCTCACCTTTTTTTGCATAGTAATATGAGCCGTTGGATAGGTTCATAATGAGAGCCTCGTTCAAACTATTGAAATCGTTTCCCATGATAGCTACTGACATTGAATATAATGGGATATCATTTTCAGCATTAAATGTGCCATCTAGAGGGT
>JAKAYH010000328.1 GCA_021826835.1 Thermoplasmata archaeon
CTCATATAGATAAGCTGAATTTATCTTTAACTCTCTCGCTAAATTCTTTATATGTAGCGTTAATCTTATTTTCAATATCCTCTCTGCTGTTTCCATATCCATAAAACTCTATAGTAAGGATTGGCTCATTGAGTTCGAAGGATTCTGGATGTGATTTAATGTTTACTCCATTGCCCATCATGTCAAAGACCTCTCTTATTAGTGGTGCAATTGCACTTTCCATTATTCCATTTACTTTTATTTCCCTGCTCATGTAAGCCTTCTCAGATAGCCCCATTTTTTTAAGGATATGGGGTAACATTGACCTCATCTCCCTCGGTACCCCCGGAACAGAAATTATTACTTTCTCCCCATATCTGAGAAACATTCCAGGAGCTGTGCCGACATTATTTTCTATAATTTCCGTGCCTCTCGGCATTCTTGCCATTTTTAACCTCTCTTCTGTTAAGTCCAGTTTTAATGATGTATACTTTGCTTTCAAAGCATTGATTGCATCAGCATTCACCTCTAGTGGCAATCCGAGGCACTTAGCAATAGACTCAACCGAAATATCATCCATGGTTGGTCCAAGCCCTCCTGTTGTGATAATAACATTGACTTCCTGTAACATAAAATTCAATGACCTGCATATTTGATCAGATTCATCCCTGCAAGCGATGTGAAAGTTCACATTAAATCCGTTTGATGTGAGAAAGGAAGATATTTCAGCTGAGTTCGAATCAATTGTTCTTCCTTTAACAATCTCATTTCCAATGGAAATAACTCCTATGTCCATTATTTCACTCCTAAATGTTGTTCAAATAGGAAACGTAAAACATCAACGCAGACATTCCTACAAGCACCAGCATAAATATGAGCATCTGTCTCTTTCTGTTTTCCAAGGTTATCAGTCAATGATTGCTAATAATCTATTTAACCTTTACAAATTGAATTTTTTTTAACAAATAATTGCCAGAACCCCTCTTCTTTATGTAACTTTCAGAACTTGAGAGATTATGTTCTTCTGGTATTCTGCTGTTATCATTTAAACAGTGAAGTTTCCTGAGGAATCTTGAAGAGGAGATCACATATAATTGAATAGCAACATATTTATTTCCTTAAGTCCATTACCTTTTGCTCTTAATAGGTGTAGAAAAAGATGAACATACGGAGATTAATTCTCGATGTTGGCAAAGGAATTAACAGGCCAACATTAATAGAACTTTCAGAGGTTATCAGCTCGGTGAAGGGGGTAGAAGGAGTAAATATTATCGTGACTGATATGGATATTGAGACTATGGGAGTCAACGTTACCATAGAAGGAAACAACATCAATTACGATCAGGTTTTAAAAGGCATTGAAGAAGTTGGAGCTGTAGTACATTCAATAGATGAAATTGCAGTAGGAACTAAACTTATAGAAAATATAAGGCGTGATGAGTGAACGAAGACGATTCATTTGCCCTGAGTATAGGTGCAATTGATGGATTAATTACATCATTGATGATAACAAGTAATGCCATAATAAGCAAGTCAACCATCTTGCTTGAAACTGCTCTAAGGATAAGCTTGGGTTCAGCAGTTGTGGGTGCTGCAAGTTTTTTTGTTGCTGAATATGGAAGACTGAGGCAGGGAGAATACCGGGTAGCTCATCTATTGAAGCCTTCCCTGGGTCCTGGTCAAAGGAAAACATCGGTCAATAGACGAAATCTAAGTGATGCATTCAAGGGAGGCTCATTTTCCTTTATTATGGGATTTGTCGGAGCTGCAGTTCCAATAGTAAGTTATTCTCTGTTACACAGAGGTGGAGTTTATTCATTGGCCTTTTCATATTCAGCCCTGGGTATTACGGGTATATTCCTTGGAAAGAGTTCTGGGGGAAAGATATCAAACTGGTTCATATCTCTGGTGATACTTGGAGTTATAATGACTGCAGTTGGATATTACCTAAAGATAGTATCTTAGTTTCAGAAAACGAAGAAAAAGATAAACGTATTGAAGTGATACAGTTTAAATGTCTAGGCTGTTGTATCTCTCCTTATTGAGTATAATGTTTCTTCTCTCCATAGTAATTGAGATTATTGGGGGGGTCATCATCTTTTCTGGGCAGATATTTTATATATTCTATTCGATCATAGGCTTGATAGTGTTGATGCCACTATTGGAATATTTTTCGTACCGTAAAATTAGAATTTTGAATTTCTATCCAATAAGCATTTTTATTCTGTCAATGTTGCTCGCAATTTTAATGGACTTTGCCTATTTTCCAGCCCTGGCTCTCCAAATAATTGCATTGATTTTTTCCATAAGGTACATCATAGATAATGACAAAATGAAGAAGTATCATTCGGTTTACATAGTATATGGATTTCTCATGCTTCTTCTTTCCTCCCTCCTAAGAGAGATTCCATTTGAAAAATTATCTCAGGTGCTAATTTTTAACATTGGTGATGATATCAACGTTGCAGGTGTTCCATTCTTCTTCAGCAATGGTGTTGTAGTTGCAGGAATGAGGTATTTTGTATTTTCCTTCAGTTATCAGTATATGGTCATAATACTGGTTCTTGGTTTCCTGCTAATTGAAAATGCCAGGAGCATAATTAAAATATCCACTGCAAAAAAGCAAGGAAAGGGTAACATCGTAAATCTGACATCAATGAGCTTTTCAGTATTCTCATGTCAGTGTGAAACTGTCACATCAATAATCCCGGCCATAGGTGCTGAAATAATTGGAATAATATCCCTGCCCATTATACTGGAGAGTCTAATTCTTTCCGTAGGTACTTTCCTCTACCTTCATTTTGTTCAAAAGGGGAGATACGGAATATTCGGGAATCTCTGGAATTCTAAGAAAAAAAGGAGGGGCTTGTTAATCATAGCGCTTATAATAATGGTGATCAGTCCAATATTGATAACAGTAGGAGTTTATTATGATCTTCAGAAAAACCTCCTGTTTTATTTTGGAACCAATCTTGGTCTCTTTGCAGTATCATCGTTGATCTTTACTCGTTTATTCGGTGAAATCAGGATCAGACTAGAAATATCCCAAATAATGTACGCATTTTTAGCCTTTTTCACGATCTTCTTTATGGTTGTATGGTATATTCCAGTCATTCTTGATCTTGCAGTAAGTAATGGGATCATATTTTCAATAATGGGTCTGTTTTCAGTGATTTCAGGACTTATATTATCTTTTATGCTTACACCAATTGATAAAGTCAGGCGTTCCATAATCTATGAATATATAACGGGAATGTTTCCAATTGTATTTGTAATTGTACTTTACTATACTGTTATTACTTCGAGCCAGATATGGCCTGTTTTCAGTATAACAAGTCAACTGGTATTCGCCCTTGTTCTATTGGGTTTGAGTCTTCCATTTATGTGGTTTTCCACAAACTATTCAATATATGGCAACTATGTTGCAAACATAGAGATAAATAAATGAGATGAGATATGAAATTTGTCAATTTCATGATTTATCAATTCTCTACCAGTTTTAGTCTTAGAAACGCGTAAATACGAAATTCAAATTATCGCTTATGAAAATAGAAATAGTAACTGAAAACGGTAACCTCTTTCCTTTCGCATATGAGGATGGAAATGTTAAGAAAGGAAAAAAAATCTCCAATCTCAATAAATTTTATAAGGAAATAAAAGAGAATGTGAATTCTATCGAATTCAAGGAATCCAGTATGGAAAATCACTCCACTGCTATTCCAGTTTGCCCTGGGAAAATTCTCTGCCCGGCCTTGAATTTCAGGAATCATTCTGCTGAAACTGAGCAAAAAAATCCAGAATTTCCATATTTTTTCCCAAAGTTCTCCAACGCCCTCATACCATTCAATGGAAAAATATTGAAGCATGTGGGTATTGAACAGCTCGATTATGAAGGAGAAATAGCAGCAATAATAGGAAGAAAAACAAGAT
>JAKAYH010000329.1 GCA_021826835.1 Thermoplasmata archaeon
AGAAATTAGTGAAAAGGGCTTAAAGAATGGTTTCAAGAATGCAATGAGTCTATTGCGTGGTTCCTATTCATGTGCACTCATAATAAATGATAAACTCTATGCCTTCAGAGATCCGCTTGGCATAAGACCGCTCATCTTTGGAAAAGTAGGAAATAACTATATAGTGGCGTCTGAGTCTTCCGTTGTTGATGTTTTGGGTGGTAAGATCATAAGAGATGTCGAGCCTGGAGAAGTGATTGAGTTTTTTGAAGGAGAATACAAAACTATTCTGAACGTCCCTTCTATGAGAACTGCACATTGCATGTTTGAATATGTGTATTTTTCGAGACCGGACAGTGTTATTGATAATGTGGAGGTATATAACGCAAGAATTTTAATGGGCAGGCAGTTAGCTAAGGAAGCTCCAGTGGACGCGGATGTTGTCGTCCCAGTACCCGATTCTGGAAGAACACAGGCAATGGGATACGCACTTGAATTAGGTATAGAATATTCAGAGGGTCTTTTCAAAAACAGGTATTCAGAAAGGACCTTCATAATGCCAACTCAAAGCCTTAGGTCTAATTCAGTAAAAATAAAACTGAATCCTATCAAGTCGGCAATAGCGGGAAAAAAGGTTGTACTCATAGATGATAGTATTGTAAGAGGCACAACCATGAGATATATAGTTTCAATACTCAGATCTGCAGGGGCAGCCGAAATTCATGTAAGAATTGGTTCACCAATGATTATTGCCCCTTGCTATCTTGGGGTTGATATGAAAACAAGAGATCAGTTCATCGCCCTGAATAAATCAATTTCAGATATAAACGCGGAGATTGGATCAAATTCTCTAGCCTATCTTTCTCTGGAAGGTTTAAAAGAGAGTATCGGTCTTGGACCCAAGAGTTTATGCCTTGGTTGCCTCACTGGTGAATACCCGGTAAAGATTAAAGGGGAAAAATACACCCAGCAAACGGCTCTGGAAAGTTACTGATTTGAATTTTAACTGCTTTTTCTTTGAAAGTTAAATCAATTTAAGGTATAGTAAAAAATTATAACACCTAACTCATAACCCCATGGTTTTATATGAGTTGGCAAGAGGCCGAAGTAAGAGAATTGAAAGTTGGGAGATATATGCTTGTTGATGATTCTCCGTGCAAGATTATGGATATAACAACGTCTAAGCCTGGAAAGCATGGTGAAGCAAAGGCAAGGATCGTTGCCATTGGTATCTTTGACAATCAAAAAAGAAGCGTGGTTTTTCCTGTGAAACATAAGGTTAAAGTGCCGATTATAGAAAAGAAAAATGCCCAGGTATTGAGCGTAGCGAACAAAGAGGCTCAATTAATGGACAGTGAAACCTATGAGACTTTTCTCATTTCGTTATCAGATGATGAATTGGATAAGGTTAAAGCAGGAACAGAGGTATCTTATTGGGAAGCAATGGGCGTCAGAAAGATAATGCTGGGGAATTAAGTTCTTATATTTCACTCAGAAAGATAGCTGATGCGCACTCTTCCTATGAAGAGTCCAAGTATGTGATCTTTGGAGTTCCATTCGACCAAACATCTTCGTTTAGAAAGGGCTCCAGTTTGGCTCCGGACGCCGTAAGAATAGCATACGATAACCTTGAATCGTTTGATGCATACTACGGTATAGATTTTGGAGAAATACCTATTTGCGATTTAGGGAATGTATCAGTAGGCGAAGATCCTGAAGAAGTTGTGGATTCTGTTCAGAGAATAACTGAATTAATCAGAGGAGACAATAAGATACCCATAATGATAGGCGGAGAGCATTCTATTACAAGTGGTGCAATACGAAATTTTAAGGATTGCGTAATGATCATAATAGACGCTCATTCCGACTTCCGCGATGAGTATATGGGGAGCAAGTTTAATCATGCTTGCATTACTCACAGAGCTTTCGAAGAATTGGGCGAAAATAAGATATTTTCCTTTGGGACCAGATCAATTTCGCGAGAAGAATTTGAAGACAAAGATTTCAAAAAAGTAAAATTTGTAAGAGCCGAAGAAATTTTAAAAACTGGAATAAATAAGGCAATTGAGAATGCAATGATACCCGCCGATTCAAAAATATATTTCTCAATAGACATGGATGGTATGGACCCATCGTATGCTCCTGCTGTAGGCACTCCTGAACCTTATGGCATAAGAGACACAGACGTTAGAACACTAATAAGAAAATTTTCAAAAAGAATTATTGGATTTGATGTTTTGGAATTTTCGCCAATATACGATAATGGAAACACTGCAGTGCTTGCTGCAAAATTAATTCAGGATTTTATTGGAAGCAGAGAGATGAAAGATTAAAGACCAATTTTTGCGGAAATATCTTTTCCCTTCGTGATCTCTATTCTGCAGGGTGTTGGTAATTTTATGGACGCCTTATGGAGTGCCTCTTTCATTTTTTTCGCACCTTCCGGTGTCGTTCTTCCAACCATGACAATATCATTGGAATAAACTCTGGCTGCAGTACCAACTGGCTTTCCAAAAGCGTTTCTCATTCCACTGGATATCCTATCAGCTCCGGCTCCGGTTGCCATTTTATGCTCCCTAATAACATGATGCGGATAGGGCCTAATCTGCAAAAAGAAATTCTCATTTCCAACTTGTTCGGAAAGTTTCCTGTTTATGGAAATTCTTGCAGCTTCCAGTGCAGTATGCCTGATCTGACAGGATTCTTCAGCAATTAGTCTCATTTCTATGTCAAAATCCTTTTTTTGATTTCCTTGCGTAAATGTCGTAATCTTTGAATACGGAACACCCCCCATAAACTCTCTACGGGTATAGGAGGGTCCTTTTATCTTTGAATACATTCTTGCTGGTTTCGTTACCATTTTTATCTAATGGGAAATGATTCTCCATATAAAAACTCCACTACTCAGTTTATTTCTAAATTTTGAAATTTTTTATTAAAACATAAATCCTGTTAAAACTCAATTAAAGTAAAGGGTAAGTCATTATTTTTTGCAAGGATATATTAGAATAATTGCAATAATTACACTAATGGCAAAAAGAGTATTTGATGTAACTCATGTAACATTAAAGGGAAATTCCATGAGAGTAACAATTCCCAGAAAGGTTTCAAAAGAATTAGGGCTAACTGGCGATGATATAATAGTCTTTTATGAGGATGATGGTATCAAAATTAAAAAGATGGAACCAGAATTTAAGTGATTTCTCTTCCAAAAATAAGTATATTCTAGAAGTACATTACCTCAAAGCAGAATGAGTGAAAGAGGAAGGACTTTGGAAAATCCCGTTTATCTAGTGCTTTCAAGCCTCATCTTCTCTTCATCATGGATGATTTTGAGCTTTACGTTTCCCATTATAGGCAATTCTTATGGAATCGGTTACTTTTTCACTGGAATTCTTGGGGCACTCATAAGCATTCCTTTTATAATCGTAGGTTTCTTCTACAGAAATTATAATAAAAAGAGCATAAATTTTGGGATGAAGGCTCCATTTCTTATTTTATCAATTTTATCCTTTTTTTTGGTTATTGGCCAGAGCTTCTATTTTCTTATACTTGTAGTAATTATTGGAGGAAGTATTCAATCGTTTTTCTGGATTTCTTCTGAGATTGAGATAAATATAATAGAAATAAAAGGGCATGCGGAGCTTTATTCAGCTGCGTGGGGAATACCTGCGGGAATATTGCCTGCTGTAATTGGATCAATATTACATATAGTCGGTTATTCTACAATTTTTGTAATAACAGGATCTTTGTTTTTCATCGGTTTTCTGTTGCAACCTATTGATAGAAAAACTAGATCAGTTATGAACAAAGAAGTTCCTGATCTGATGAAGGTTATACCAATGATATTTGTCGGCATTTTAGCGGGTTTTACATTTTTTGTCCTAGTTCCACTGCTAATAAATAAAGGCGTAGAGCTTTATTTG
>JAKAYH010000330.1 GCA_021826835.1 Thermoplasmata archaeon
GCGTCTCCTTCCTTAACCTTTCCAATTTCCGTCACACCAAAATATGCAGTCATTCCCGTTATTCCAAATAAGCTAAGAGAATACCACGGAGGTTCCACAGATTCAATTGGCCTTACGTGATTAACAAATAGTCCGTTTGATATGGCATACTCCTGCCAACCAAATACGCCAGATACGATTTCCCCAACTTTGAATTGTTCGTTTTGAGATTCTATGACTTTTCCAACCGCCAATGACCTAATGACTTCACCAATCTGAATTTTTTTAACATATGTATCTCGTTTCATCCAGTTAAGTTGGGTTGGGTCAAAAGAGATCCAGATATTTTTTACCAAGAACTCCCCAACACCCAATTTTGGTATTTTCATTTGAGTCAGTTTCACATTTTCGCTGGAAAAATATTCTTTTGGTCTGCTAATGAGAACCCATGCATTATTGGAAATTTCCATAATTCACCAAGAATGATCTTTTGAATAAAGCTTTGTTCCTTATTCCGGGTTTAGATAAACTCCTACGCATCAACTTCTTAGGTTTACCAAATTAAGTTCATATGGTTAGTTTCTTCTCAATTTTAATTGATAAAATCCCGATAGATATAACCAATCCAAAGATCATAAATGTGGTCCAAATAATAATAGGAAAATTTTGAAACAGTTGAAGAAGTGACGTTCCAATCACAGGTCCAAAGGGAAGTACAAATCCGCTTACCATTGAATAGGTTCCAAAGTATCTACCTCTATTCTCGATGGTGGACATCTTGGAGATAATGGCTGACGCCATTGGTAGAATCATGTCTTCACCAATGCTCAAAACAGTAACTAATATTCCTATCATATAGAAATTTGTGATTACACTAAATAACAGGTAAGATATGGCGTAAAGTAAAAGTCCTAGAAAAATAACTTTAACTTCACCTATTTTATAAGCTATTTTATTGACTGGTACTTGAAACAAAACAACAATGACTGTATTTAAGGCAAATAAAATTGATATTTTAATAGGTGTTAAAAGGTCGTAATAACTGAAATAAATTGGAAAAAGGGGAGTTAAAAACATCAATGATACCAGACCTGATAATGCCAGCACAATGGAGACTTTAAGTAAATTTTTATTTTTTGATATTTTAGTTGTTTCCCGTATTCTATTTATCCCTAAATTAGAGGATTCCGGAACATATTTTAAATATACAAGAAATTCAACAAAAGCTCCTAAAACTGGAATTGAAAAGAAAATTAAAATGTTGTAGGAATATGCGATTCCTGCGAATATCATTCCAATTCCAATTCCTGCATTGGATAACATACGCTGCCTACCAAAAGCTGCAATCCTTTGTTTTTCATTAGATACATCGGAGGTAATAGCACCGTTCAGGACTCTCTGCATAGAAATTGCTAAGCCTGTTCCATAAAATGAAATAATAATAAAAATAACCGAATCATTGAAAAAAACTAAAAATAACATCGAAGTGAAGGATAACAAAATGATGAAAACTGTCATAAGCATTAGTGTTCTTCTTCTCATCTTATCTATGAGAATACCTCCGTATAATCCGACCGGAATTGCAAGGAATCCATATCCCATGAAAATAAGTCCGATATCGAAGTAGCTCAACAGTTCTCTTTGTGAGAAAAAAAGTGTGAGAAGGAGAAATAACGGGAATCTGCTAAATCCTCTTATAAAACCAGCAAATGCCAATGCATTTACAGACGAATTCAATTTTTCTATGGGTTTATCTGTTGTAATCTTTTTAAAAATCCCAAGCAATTTCAAAACCTGTTTTTCACACAATGTAATTTTGTATTAACTCTTCAGGGTAAAATCTAAAGGTCTTCCTTGATAATGTATCTCCACTCTCCGATTGATTTTCTTCCCAAATGGTCTCTATAATCTGTTTCCCAGATTGACTTCTATCTGTTTTATTTACAGTGCCTTCCCTTTTGTTCATTTTTCAATACTCATTGTATCCATTTTATAACCTTTTTACTTCCATTTTATTTTTCAACCTGTTCTTTATTTTCAACCTGATCCTGCAAATGCGTAGTAGTTATGCTGCTTCAGTTAAATGATTCGTGACTTGATTTTATCCGACTGGATTGAAATATTTAAGATCATTTGGGTAGCGGATAGGATGGTATTTATTTATCCTAAATTTGATGATGGGTAACTTTATTTTATTAAACATAGGACCCCAATATTGAATCGTCAGCAAGCGCTACCGCATACCCGGCGATAGCTCTCAAATCTCTCACAATTAGGGAGATTGTAAGCCTTCCATCCATATTAAGCAGAAATTCACTTTCCATAATTCTTTCATACATTTCCCTAACGTGAATCATTGAATCCATAACCCATGATGTTTTTGAGATGTCTTTTGTGACAAGTGAATTAAACGCGTTCAAAACCATGCTTGCTGTCAGTTCCTCCATTTGAAGAAGATCTCCCACTATATCACTACTGAGTTCGTTTTGAAATTCAGAAGAATGCTGAGCGGTTCGCATTGCGTAATATGATATTCTGCCCATTTCCCTGATAGCTACGGTATAGAGTGTTGTGTCAGTAAGGTTTTGGAGCCCAAAGCTGCTGCATAAACTCTTGTCCTTCCCTGCAAGGATTATGAGCCTGAATAGAAGGCGATAAGTCCTAATCAGCTCTTTTCCTCTGTTATATGCATCATTGGACAGAAATGAACCCTTTTTTTGAAGCGATATTATGGAATCAGAAAGAACTGCCATGGAGTTCCTCAGAAATTTTTCCATTGAACTGAAAAGATTGAATTTGTAAGGATCAATGAGATTTTGTAATAGGATTCTTTCAGCATATTCCTCAGATATTTCAATTCCAATCAGTCCTTTTAAAGCTTCCCTGACCCAATCTTTCCAGTCGTTACTTTGACTTTCTGTGGAATATAATTCAGTGATATCATGACCAAGAATATATGATGAGATGATGCTTAATTCAAGAGCTTTTTTATCCTTAACCTGTGAAATATCAATTGAATGTGCCTCGGCTTCTCTTTTAAGTTCACTGTTTGATATTATTATTGAACCATTGTCCATGTCCATATTCACCATAGACCCTTTTGAAATTTGCATTAGTTCAGCCCATTCCTTTGGAATGGTTAATATGTATGTTCCCCCGACAGTCTCCTGTAGTTTTCTGATCTCTCTCATGAAATATTCGAATGTATATGTATTGTATGTTTATAACATTTTTTATACATTGATTATATTATATGAACGTATGAATAACTATAAATACATACAATAAGCTTTCAAATTGGTAAAAAATGTCTGAAGCGTACATGCAGAATCGTTTGGAAATTAAAAAGCCGGTAGATCCACATAATGCATTCCTCTTGAGCGAAGAATGCATGAAGTTTCTTGGAGAGCTTGTAGATGAATTCAAAGATACAAGGGATGAGTTACTTTCCTTAAGGAAGACTTTCCAGGATAAACTTCTGATTAAACCTGAATTTTCTTTCCCGGATGAGACAAGAGAAATAAGAGAATCTTCATGGAAGGTTGCTCCACTTCCCGAGTATCTTCAGGACAGAAGAGTTGAAATAACCGGTCCTTCAGGGGATAGGAAGATGGTAATCAATGCATTTAATTCTGGGGCAAAAGTCTATATGTCAGATTTTGAGGATGCTCAATCACCAACATGGAACGGATTAATTCAGGGACAGAAGAATCTATTTGAGGCAGTGCGGGGTAAACTGAAATATACCGCAGAAGACGGGAAAGAATATTCAATCGGTCAAAATCCTGCGAATCTTTTTGTAAGGCCCCGCGGATTACATCTTCCCGAAAAGAATGCCCTAATGGAAGGTGTGCCCATACCTGGAGCATTCTTTGATTTTGGTGTATTTATATTCAACAACGGACAGTTCATAGTA
>JAKAYH010000331.1 GCA_021826835.1 Thermoplasmata archaeon
AGGTCCCTGGCTGCCATGATAACGGGAAGAAGATCACCGTATGTGTATGTGACAGCATATCTCTCAACAGGCTTCCCGTCCACAATGGGAGCAATGTACCTTGATTTCTGCCTGATCTTCTTCCTTTCCCTGTCATAGTAAGGCGTAATCTCGTACAGATATGGTTTCCCATGGACAATCTTGATCCTCTGGAAACTCTTCATGTAGATGCTGTAGGCACATATTTGACATAAAATATTCTATTACATAACCTTAAAATGACCCAGCAAATCCATTATTGTAGAAGATTATGTGCCTAAAAACATTAAGAGTTCAGGTTATTAATTGTAGCAATCGTAGTTACAATATATATATATATATCAAAAAATTTTGATTCATATGAACCAAAAGGTGAGATATTTTGGTGTCGCCATAATAACGACGGTGATGCTATTGATGGCTTTTTCTGGAGTTGCGTATACTGTTGTTGTAAATAACAATGGCCACGCAGTGAACAACAAATCCCAAGCTATGGTTAAAAGATCCAGCCTAAATGCAACTGCTATGTTGGATAAGGATCGCAGTAAAGTAATAAATTCATCCGATATAGAAATGGATGGTATTACTTTCAATTATACTAAATATTCAAATGGATACTCTTTGGCATTCATTCAAGATGGGGGAAATGTTTATGTGAAAGTCATTGAGATATCAAAAGGAGTGATAAAATATTCCATAAATAACGGAAGGTGGGTGACCTTTGATGCTTCGACTTTTGTCACTTCTCAAGTCGTGTGGCCCTCGTTCCATTCTATGAGACCAATTTGTATATCGTGCGGTGGAGGAGGAAATGGTGGAGGAGGAAATGGTGGAGGAGGAAATCATAATCATTTCTGGTGGTATAATACCTTTTTCGTTAAGGGGTGGCCACATGATTATCCTCACCCTTCTGTGTCTTATTATCATATCTATACACAATACGACTGGTCTAGAGTTACCGATGGCGTCTGGAATTATCAAATAGGATCTGATTTTGCTGGCCCATTGAGAAATGGAGGTGATACCGTACTTGGTGCAGTTATTGGAGCAGCTTTTGGTGCCATTATAGGCGGTGGCGTAGGTGCTGCAGTCGGAGCTGCAATTGGAGCTATAATAGCAACAATATTGGATGTGGTCACTAATTTTATAGCTTTCGATGGTCATAACGCGGTATGGTTCTGGACAAACGAAGGTTTTTATAATGCACTTCACAATATACCGTGGTGGCTGATCCTCCTAGGGCCTTCAGCTATAGCAGGTTGGTTAATGGGGGCATTGAAGTACTTCCGTGTGGGAAATTATACCTTCAAAGACTCAGACGGAATCAGTAATCCATGAGGTGAGCAGAATGACAATTAATGAAAAGACAAAGTGGTACTTCGGAATGATTGGATTTATTGCCCTGATTTGGCAATTAATCTTTTTCTTCATTAACCCAGGTAACTTATTATTCTCGCTCGTATATTATTCACACTTTATTGGCAGTTCATATATTCCTATATTATTCATTGCACTTCCATGGCCTTTTTTCAGTTTTTGGCTCTCAAGTGAGTTTACATCAGTAAATAGGAGAAGAGCCAAATATGTATACATTATCGCGTTTTTGCTATTTACATTCGCTATCTACGGTGGACTTCTGTTGGTGATGCCGCGATACGGTTTTCTTCTGGCCCTTTACTCCGCTGCTGTAGCAATTCTGGACGCATTGGTTCTTTTATCCGAAGCATTTGCCTCTAGGTACGCTGACATACGTAAAAAATCGAAGAAAACGCTAACAGCTTAGATTTCTCTCTTTGTAAATTTCTCTTGATAATGTCTGTTACGCATAATTATTGTCATTGTATTTGTGATCACCCTAAATTGGCAATTTTTGAGTATTTGGAGTATTAGTGTTTCTTTGGCACTAAATTAGTTGATCTCTTGAATCTCTGATTTCCCTGTTTTGTCTTTGCATGTAGTTACTTTTTATCTTTTTATTCATCCTCCGTGAGAAACAATGATGCAACAACGCAGAATCCAATTAATAATTCTTTGAGAATTATTACTGTTTCACCTTAAAAAGACAAATTAGTAACGATTTTTTTCGATGGAGACCTTAAGACGTAATGACCTGCACCATCATAGAACTGGAGCACCATGATCATAATATTATAGATAAGAACAGATACATGGATAGCATACAAAAATCAGTTTTTCGGATCATGAAGATATTTTCATGAAACCCAAATATTCAGATGAAGAGACTGCTCTGATGGAAATGCCCCAATCTTTTTTGTTCTTCTCTTGAATTCCAGGTTAAGCCTTTCCAGTACATTTGTTGTTCTCAATCTTCTCTGTATTGATTCACTGTATGCCTTGTAATTGTACAGTGAATTGTACAATGTTTCGAACATGTCAGATGCTTTGTTTAATTCCTCATTGACAAGTAACTCCTGTGCCTTTGGCACAAGTGATTCATTCTCAAGTGCTTGCTTCACGATCTGCATTACAGATAACTTCTTCTTCTGGATCAGTTTCATGAGGTTTCTCATGAAATGCACATGGCAATAATGCCATAATGCACCTAAAAAGGATCTTGTTACGGATTCCTGTATTCCCCTGTGGCCATCTGAAATAACAAGTTCAAAACCATTGAGTACTCTATTCTTGAGATCATCAAAGAATGATTCCCATTCCATTTCTCTCCGAATAACAAAGCCTGCATGAAAGAATCTCCCTTCTTCCATCCAGTTCGGATGCAAGTGTTGATACATAATGTAAACGCCGGTCAAGATTTTGTGCAAAATCGCCGGGATAAAATTGATCCACCCTATATAACTTTTCATTCATTCTTCTCGCCTCTTCTTTCCGTCGGTAACACATTCTTTCTCCGATCCTTTAGCCTGTATGATTCACCCTTTATGTTCACCACAGTGCAGTGATGCAGTATTCTATCAAGAACGGCAGATGTTATTACCTGATCTCCTAAAACTTCACCCCATTCTGAGAACCCTTTGTTTGATGTGTATATTGTCGATCAATAATCCGCTGTAAGCGCACTTACCATCTCCAGCATGAAAATGCATGGGGTGGTAAATATTCAATGGCCTATTCTGGATACTTTTCAATGGCCGAAAATGGGTAAATTTGAATGGGCGATTACAAAATTGTTATATTTTCCATCAAACAGGTTAAATTCTACAATATTTCTAAAAAATAGATGGGAAATTAGAAAACCTCTTTTAATCATTTCTCTGATTATCTTAGCCATATGACCGATTTTCCTGTTCCAAACCGAGGAAGAAAAGGAAAGTGGAATTAAAAGATCTTGGGTTTGGTTGTAAATTCGAGCCTCCTGTTCGTATCATTTTGATTGGGATCCTTATCTTCACCCCATCAGCGATGTGATGCGCAAAATCTTAAACAAAGGCTATACATTCTAAATTTGCAATGAGGTTTCAAGAATTGATCAGTAGATTTTGAATGACAAAGTCACTTCATTCAAGAGCATGGTTGATTCAATGGATTGGTCAGGATTTAACTAAAGTTTTAAGCAAATACCTTGATCCAACGTTCTTAGATTCTTTCACTCTCTTTACTCCTCCTTCATTTCCAGTTCATTTTAAAGATATATAAAACCTATTCTCTTAACACCAAACTTTTCATAAATGTGATCCGAGCTGATTATTTCTCCTCCACACAGCGAGGCGTGGAAAGAGTCAAACACTCCAGTTTTTTCGTGATCTATTAGGTGGGCTGCTGCCAATGCACTTGCCTTGCTGGCGCCTTTCAGCTCAGCAATGGATAATACACTAGCAATCATACCTTCAACAGGAATACCTTTCCGTACGCTTACAAGTGCGAGTTCCACCAGTGTCAGAATAGAGGTATAAAT
>JAKAYH010000010.1 GCA_021826835.1 Thermoplasmata archaeon
ATTATGCGCTCACGAGGTTATAAAAGTTCGGTGCTTGAAGTTAGGGAAAAGAATTCTGGGGCGATTAGGATGTACACCAGCGCTGGATACATCATATCGGAATTTCTGGAAAACTATTATGAGGAAATGTATGAAGGAAGCAGAAACGCCTTTAGAATGGTAAAAAACCTATAACTTTATTCAATTGTTCTCTTCCATAATCTTTTGGCCCGTAGATCAGTATCTCCCTTCGGTTGAAACTTTTATATAAAGATTTTACCAGGGGTGAAATTGTCATAATATCAACAAATTCATTATCATATAGTACCGGAATGCTGTTTTTTACCCTGTCCCTGTTTTTGAATGAAATTGGTGGAAGTACATCTATGGATATTTCATGAAAATCTTCCTGAATCCTGTCCATGATCCTGTCAAGGTTTTTTGGCTCACCTTTTAATTCTCTTCTATACAGAACCTTGTCTAGATCCCTTTTGCTCACTCTTTGTATAATGTTTTTAGCATTCTTTTCTTCACTTATAGCCTCCAGAAGCTGAAAATCATTCATTTTGATGCCATCCATTCCAATGTTTGAAAGTTCGAGGGCTCTTTCCACCATTTTTTGAGCAATTCGCACAGTCTTATGAAAATAAACTGTTTTGTACATCAGAAACCTTGAAATCATTATTGATTCTACACTAGAAACACCCTTATATTCAATATATATCCTTTCTCCGTCGGTTTTCATCATATTTATTATCCTCTGAAAGTCAAAGGGTGAAAGATTTGCCCCACTGAAGTAACTGTCACGGGCAAGGTAATCCATCTCGTCCGCATCGAGAGGTCCGCTTATTATGTTAACATATTTTTCCGGAGCTTTTTTGGAAAGTATGGAGATCACCATATCTATATCGATTCCCGCCTCTTCTATGGCTTCGCCAATCTGTCCTGTCCCCTCCTCTCCCTTGATCAGTTTAATGCCATTCTTTTCGTGATCAATATGATATTTTTTCAAGAAATAATTTTCAAAGGAATGGCTGAACGGAAAATGCCCGATGTCGTGAAGAAGTGCTGCAGTAGTTATTTCCCTTATATTTTCACTCTCCAGCCTTCTTCCTATGAGGGAGGCTACATGCATTGTTCCCAACGAGTGTTGAAATCTCGTATGTACCGCACCGGGGAAAACAGTATAACACATTCCAAGTTGTCTTATCCAGTGGAGTCTCTGGAACTCCATGGTGTCAACTATACTCATAAGATCCATGTCGAGTTCAATTGCTCCCCATATCGGGTCCTGGACATTCTTAAACATTTTTTATCACATAGAACCGAGCACACCTGCCTCGGGCCTGACGTCCTGTAGAGGTGCTCCTGAATTTCCCTCAACCCCGCTCTCCATCAGCATCCAGGGTCCCGGTTACCGTTGCTCCCTTCCGGACCTGGCGGGATTCCGAACGGGTGAAAACCCATGTCTCCTTTGAGTCATGGATAATCAGCCCCCGACCCGATGGTGCGAAATATCATAGTTCCACACAGGCTCTACAGAGGCCAGGTTTACCTCAGCAAGTTGTCGTCCCCGCATATAGACTTCGGGTAACAGGAGGTGCCTGGTCTCCCGACCTAGCTCGGTATTAATCCCAATGGAACCATGCTTATTATTTTTTATTCAAAGTTCCAAATTAGACCTATGGGAAATCCATCCGCAAAAATTGTCTTGTTAATCCTACAATGAAATTTCACCGCCTATAATGCCATTGACAGGATTTTATAATTTTATCATGAATTTTAAATCGGAAAATTATCCTCAGGTGAACTTCATTATACAATCAGAGGAAATTTGAATATAAATCATCAACTTTTCTGAGAACATCTTCCTTTGTAGTTTTCTCTAGGGCTAACAGTATGCTGGCACCCATTCCTGCCCCTTCCCTTACATTTCCAGTGGAATATTTCCTGATACCACTATGGATGGATTTCTGAAAATCAATGGACCCATGCCTTATCCTTTCCCTTGGGACAACCATCTCAATCTCCTTTCCCCTGTGCTCCATCACAGAATCAGTCGTGTACAGTCGAACATTCCGCATATCGTATCCCAAACGGTTCGCCATGAAATAAACAGCACCCATCTGGGTTCCGCCTGCCAGTATTATTTCCTGGTCCTTGCTGTTCTCTATAAACGATAGGGCTATCGCCTGCATATAATCCCCAAATTCCCTTAAAACCTTTATTGGGTCACTCATATTTCCCGTTCTCTTTCTGGAATTTCTGATTATTTCCATCTTTTGTTCATTTGGATCATCTGGAAGGGAGCTGCTGGTTCGAAATTCACTTACAAACTGGGAAACGATTGCAAGGGCCGTCGTTGTACCTGCAGGAATCGTCTCACTAAGTATCACTCTATCCTTTTCTTTCATAATCGAAGCCAGATGCTTCCCTGCACCTATTGCCTTTTCCATATCAGCCAAGGCAGTTTCTTTTTGCGGATCTCTGGCTGGTTTAAGTCCGGTCTCATAATAGTAAGTTTTAGGCTTTACACCCATACCCGCATTTACCGGGAATACTTCAATGCCATTGATTTCATTGCATGCCCTCGTGATCAAGGATGGAGTGGGGATTCCATCGGGTGTCATTGGAGGTACATCCATTGAGATGCATTTTCCTTCCATTAATATTTCCACGTCAAGGGCAGGGGTAACCATGGACATATCAGGAGTACTGCCTGCTGCTGAAATTCCTGGAATTCTGGAAATTTCAGTGGAACCAGCCAGCAGTATGTTTATACTTTCGGTCATTTCAAGATCACAATGGTATTTTAATTAGAAATATAAAGGGAATGTGGGGCCATACAAATATGGAAAATACGAGGAGTACCGGGAAAAATATAAACAGGGTCATTAAAACAAAGGAAAGATAGAAGATATTCAACCCTTTTTTTACTTCCATGACTGTTGGTGGGAAGCCATTTCTGTTAACGATATATTTTCCCTTTTTTTCCAGCCTCACATTTAGTAGAACTGCCATAGCCCCTATGGAATATGCCGCATTCCTGCTCTGAATAGCATATATTACATTCGACAATTTTGTTTTCTTCATATTGTAATTCAGGAGGAAGGCCGATGCATAAACCAGTACGGCAGTAATTCTTGCCGGAATATAGTTAAGCACAGTGTCTGCAAGGGCAGTTGGCTTTCCAAAATGAAGATACTTTTCATCTCTGTATCCGAACATAGAATCCATCGTATTTACTATTCGGTAAACTATTGCACCGGCGATTGAAAATATGGAATACATAAACAGAGCGCCAACAAAGGAATCTGTTATGCCTTCACTCACCGTTTCAATCGCAGCAGAGCACACACCTTCCGGGTCAAGTTGAGAAGTATCCCTCCTGACGCACATTGAGAGATGGAATCTTGCACTTTCAAGATCGCCCTTTTCGAGGCTCTTTACTATGGGGTTGATATGCTTTCCCATGGATGTAAGAGCAAAGGTGCTTTTGAGGAATATAGCAAAAACCAGAATAAATATTATAAATATTTCATCAAATGTATATAAAATGTCAAAAAGCACCATCAATGGTATGAGTATAAGAATAATTATGCCTATTAGAAAAATAGTCCCCGCCAGTTCACTCCTATGCTTATTGATGATTCTCCTGGATATTCGCTCGGAGATATTGCCTGAAATCACTGCTATATGAAAGAAACCCCTGGGCTCCCCAAATACCAGATCTATGGCAAGGGCCACAAGGAATCCTTCAAGAGCAATTTTCAAAAGTTCAATGTCCATTTATGATCTGGGAAAGTATGGTTGTTTTTAAATTTGCCGATACTCTTTGTGAAAATTCATCAATGTTTCTCTCAAGTATTTCATCGTATGTCTCCTTCAATTTAACTCCTGTCAGATATTCAATAAATTCCCTATTACTTAGTATATCATGAACGTTGGTGCCAATGATCTTTCCATCTCTGCTTATTGCACCTTCCGGTTTTACTCTGAATATAAGGAAGGGATCTTCTTCATTTTTACTTACCTGGCCATAATGTATCTCATACCCCTCTCCTTGGATATTTGGATTCTCCCTCAGGGAAGAATATTTTCCCATTTGCACAGTTTTATTGCTGGAGTAAATGAATTCAGTGTTTAGAAGTCCTAGTCCATCCACTGGTCTATCTCCTTGTTGAAACGTGATTCTTTTTGAAAGGATCTGGTAACCCCCGCATATCCCCACTATCCTTCCTCCAGATCTGCGAAATTCCAAAATCCTGTCCCAAAGGCCATTGCTTTTGATAAATTTCAGATCTTCTTTAACATTCTTTGAACCCGGGAGAATCAACGTTTCTATACCATTCATTTCCTGTGGCAATCTGATATACCTGAAAAGTTTGTTAGCCGAAAGGAAATCAATATCACTGTAGTTCTCAAAGAATGGATATTTTACAACTCCAACCTTTCCCTGTCCTTCCTTCATGTAATCCAGTGAATCTTCCCCGGGAAGTTGGTGTTCCATATGGGGAATCACTCCCAGGCATTTCATTCCCGTTTCATTTTCAAGGAATTCAATACCGCTTTGAAGCATCCTGTTATTTCCTCGCATGTTGTTGATTACAAAATAGTGGATGACATCAGAATACTGGGCAATTTTTTTTGTTCCATAAAGTGATCCAAATGATCCTCCAAACTCAATATTTGTTACAAGTATGCCGACCCCATTAAACCTCTTTGTGATCCACGTGTTTGATATGTCCCTTTCATAAAGATTGATCTCAGCACAGGAACCCGATCCTTCACCGATCACAAAGTCATAATCCTCAAGGAGATCACTCAATGCGTTGGTTACAATTTCCCTTCCTTCGTGTCTGAGAAAATGTCCATATTGTTCAACAGTCATCCTCCCCAGGGATACCCCTTTGCATATTACCTGGGATTTCTCCATTCCCTCTGGTTTTAGAAGGATCGGATTCATTCGCCAGTCAGGTTCAATCCCTGATGCTTTTGCCTGCAACCATTGAGCTCTGGATATTTCCTCGCCCTTTGGGGTAGAAATCGAATTCAGAGACATATTCATTGCCTTAAACGGTGCAATGCTGTAACCCTTTCTCTTTAATATCCTGCAAATCGCCATTGCAATTGTCGTTTTACCCGCATTGGATGAAGTTCCTAAGATATGAATAAGTCTACCTGCCATTTTTTATCTCCCTGTCTATGGCTTCCATCAATTTCTGGTCAGATTCCCGATCAAGTATTGCTATTCTGAAGTCAGATTCTTCGAATCCGTAAAAATTGCTAATTGAACGTATCAAAAATCCCTTCCTCAGTAGTTTTTCCCTGAAAGTATTTCCGTTTAAATTTTCAGGTAGCCTGAAGGAAATATAATTTGCATCGGGCCTTCCTAAAATGGTACATCCTGACTGAATAAGCTTTTCTATCACATAATTTCTCTCTCTGCTGAGGGCATCTGGATCAGTTGCACTTGTAAGCAGCTCTGGTAATATGCGGGAATAAAATTGTGGTATTGTCCACGGCTCCATATTATTTTCTATTTTACGCGCAATATCTACTGAGGAGATAGTGTATCCCAATCTTAGACCGGCAAGGCCCGAAATCTTGCTAAAGGATCTCCCAATGATAAGGTTTGAATATTTCTCAATGAGCTTCTGGGTGTTTCCTCTAATGCTGAAAGGAACAAAATCAATAAATGCTTCGTCAAGAAAAAGGTAACCTCCTGATTCGGACAGAATTTCAAGGATTTTTTCTATGTTTTCATAACGAACATATTCACCGGTTGGATTTATGGGAGAATTGATTGAAACAATATCCGGTGAATAATTCCTAATCATTTTTGGTTCACTGAGGATTATTTTTATTGGGATCCTGCTTATGCTCATCTTTTCGATTGAGGCGGAACGCCTGTGTTCAGAGAAAATCGGCTCTGCAAAAAGAACTCTACCACAGGAGTATATCTTATAAATGGCATAAATCAAAGATGTCAATCCGTATCCTGGCGTTATATTATCTGGGTTAAAACCTGAGACATTCCCTATTAATTTTTTCATCTCGTCACTGGCCACTGGATAATGTTTTAAATCCTCAATATCCAATTCAAGTTTTTTCGTATCCTTTTTAAAGGCAATCGATGCACTGAAATCCATAATTTTACCGTATGATTGAGAATTTCTGGAATAAGCATCGCCGTGTTCAAATTCATTATGTGAACTTTCTTTCACAAGAATGTAATTATTTTCATATTTATAGAGGTTGACAATTATGGTATGATGAACATTGTAAACGCAATAAAATCATCCTTCGGGTTTTTTACCATTGTACCGATGAACGATCAAAATTTCGATAAGGAAAGTATAAATCTACTATGGGTACCCTATCTTGCGGCATCAATTTTCGCCATAATGTTATACGTTCTTTTTTCATGCTTTCTTAATTATTACATATCTGCTATATTGTCATTTATTGGAATATGTCTGTTTTTGGGCCTACAAAATGTAGATGCATTAAGTGATCTCGGAGATGGACTGATGAAAAGAGGCTCGCCTGAGGTTCGGTTTAAAGTTATGAAAGATTCGGCAAACGGATCAGGAGGAATGTTCTCATTTTTCTCGGTATATGCCATTTCGCTGATATCCCTTCTGAGTGTGAATAAAAGCGAGTTTATTCCTGTAATATTATTTGGGCAGATGGATGCAGTTCTATGGATGGTAATGATTTCTTATAAAAGTAGAACAACTGAATCTGGTTACGCAAATTATTTTTCGGAGGTGACAGGAAAGAGAGGTTTCATAATTCTGAATTTACTCCCACTTATTTTAATCTTATTTTTTCTAATTCCACAGTTCATTATCGTTTTCTCAATATCCATTTTGATGTCCATCATATTTCGTTTCTATATTCTGGGTGTGTTCAAGAAAATTAACGGCGACATTATAGGAGCGTCAGGAGAGATAGGAAGGATGTTCTCTTTTATCATGGTAAATATATCTGCAATTACCTCATTCCCGTGGATTTACCACATTTATGCATTTATTCCGTTTCACTGATATCTACCGTTGAAGAGTATAATGACAGGAGTGGACCTATTTTAGACATAATTCTCTCCAATGCAACTGAGAGGTGTTCTTGATAAGTAGATCTTGATAAATTCATAGCTTTTGCAATATTTTCCAGATGAACCTTTCTTGGAAAGATAAAGTAACCCGAATCTATAGCTTTGATCATAGAATCCATCTGTTTTTCTGTGAGTTCTCCAAACAGATCATCAAGAGAAATATTGAATGAATTGATGAAACCATAAATTCTCATTGATTTTTTCTCAACTATTTCCGCAGGGCCTGCCTCGGATAATTTGTCATATACCCTGTTTGCGTAGGATGAGTCAGGTGAATATATTGTTATCTGTTCCTTTCCATTATAATATGAAACTGGTGCTTTCCACATACAACTTTCAGACTCAACCATTCTTATAGTGGAGTTATGTACGTTGCATCTGCATGCCATCATAATGCTCATCCTATTTTCGCTCCTGTTATAGGATATTATTCTGCTACCAACACCATCGATAGCCTTATCAATGGCATTCTTAATATAATCTCCATTGTCTGTATCAATAATAAATTCCAGAAAATCAACAGTTGAATTGCACCATCTGTAAAATTTGACTTCCGGGAACTGTTTCGATAAATGATTGAACAGCATGTCGTTATCGCTTTCAATTGTTATCTCATCCATACCGGTACATGCCGGTATAAAATATATGTCTTACTATTACATATTTGTATTGGTGAAAAAATGGCAGACGTAATAGTTGAGCATAAGTGGAAGGAAAAGAACGGAGAGGAAGTAGTTAAAGTAGTTGGGGGTATAATAGATATGCAGAAAAATGGAAAACTTCCTGCAGGCTTCACATTGAAGTCCATATCTGTTCTAAAGGGAGAAAACACAGCAATATGCAACTGGGAAGCCCCAAGCGTCAAGGATATGAAAGATCTCCTTGAAAAAGTCAATCCGCCCACAAAACACGAAGTATTCGAAGCACAGAAGATGTTCTGAAAATAAGGAGGGATCAACCCACCAATTTTAATTCGAATAAATTTTTTTATTATAGTCAGTTTTTTAATACTATTTTATTAGCTTGTTAGGAAATAATATATTTTTATTCCAGCATTGATTACCTGAACTATGACACGATTTTATTATAAGTGCAAGGACGTAGGCTTTGACTGCAGTTATTCAGTTAACGAACCGACAAAAAAGGACGTATGGGCAAAAATAAGAATACACAACAGATATGCTCATAACCAGTTTGATATTCCACCGGAGTGGGAGAAGAAAATTGATGCGGCCATAGAGGAAAAGTGAAAAGAATGAGACAAATTCCCACAATTTTAAGATCTGATGAAATCATAAATAAAAGTCTCAGAAAAGCATCAAAAATTGAGGAACCATACGATAAGGTATTTGAGAACAGAATCCGAAAGGAGAACATAGATAGGATCGCAACAGTAGAAAGTGTTGCAGCCCCGTATCTGATGAAAATAGTGAAAAAATTTCCCACAATTGAGAAGATGCACCCATTTTATGAAGATTTTATCGATCTTAAGTTTGGGGTAGATAATTACAAAATAGCGCTGAGTAATGTGCAATGGGCAGGGCAGAAGCTAGTGGAACTGGCAACGGAGAACATAAACCAACTAAAGAGGTCGAAGAAAACATTCGAGATGGTAAATATCCGGAAGAGGTACTATGGAAGATTCTGCTCTGTAATAGAGGGCATTGAGAAGGATTTGTTGCTTTTGGGAGAATGCAGGGACTTTCTTAAGACATTACCTGAAATAAATCCTGATCAACCAACCTTTATAATAGCGGGAATGCCAAACGTAGGAAAAAGTTCACTCTTAAATTCACTGACAAGAAATGATGTAAAAACCGCTCCTTATCCATTCACAACACAGTCTGTTTACATCGGACACATGATGGAGGAGGATGTAAGAGTGCAACTTGTAGATACACCCGGAATACTTGATAGGCCGATGGCGGAACGAAATGAACTGGAACGAAGATCAATTCTGAGCCTGAGGGACATCAAGGGGATAATTCTGTTTCTCATGGATTATTCAGGAACATCTGGTTACAGTGTTGAACAACAGATGAATCTATACGAGGAAATAAGAAAGACCTTTCATAAAAAAGTCTTCAAGATACAGGCTAAAATTGATATTAGCCAGAAACAGGAGGATATAGCCATATCCACCTACACAGGTGAGGGCATAGAACAGCTTAGGAATTTCATATTTATAAACGCTGGTGAAATCATTGGGCAGCAATAGTGATATTGAAAAACTTGTGCTTAAAAACGCAATAATGCATGATGGCAAAGCGGACGTAGGCAGTGTTGTTAACAAATTTGTTGGAGTTTTCCCTGAAATGAAACCAAGAATCCGGGAAGTGATGGGTGAAATAAAGGCAAGTGTTGAAAGGATCAACTCACTCAGTATTGATGAGCAAATGAATCTCGCCACGGGTAAGTACCCGGAAATTCTTGTAGAAGAAAAAAAGAGCAACGAACATCCACTGGCCCAGCTGAAAAATGTGAAGGGCCGGGTTGTCATGAGGATGGCTCCTTCCCCGTCTGGTCCTCTTCACCTGGGGCATACAAGAATGTGTATTTTAAATGATGAGTATGTAAAACGGTATGGTGGTGAGCTTATACTGCGTATAGAAGACACCAATCCCAATAACATATATCCTCCTGCATATGATATGATTCCGGAAGATAACAAGTGGCTTGGTGTCAATTTCACCAGCCTTGTAATACAGTCAGAAAGAATTCCTCTGTATTATGAGAGGGCACAGGAGCTCATAATGATGGGAAAGGCATACATGTGCACCTGTGATGTTGAAGAATTTAAAAGGGATCTGATGAATTCAACTGCATGCCCACACAGGGAAATGAAACCTGAAGAGCACCTGGAAATGTTCAGGAATGTAATCAATGGAAAAGAAAAGAGCAAATCTCCCGTGCTTATTATTAAGACTGACCTTTTCCACCCTAATCCGGCTGTAAGGGATTGGATTGCATTCAGAGTGATAGATAAGGAGCACCCTCATACGGGAAAACGATTCAGATTTTACCCTTTAATGAATTTCAGTGTCGCTATTGACGATCACGAATTGGGGCTAACTCATGTCATAAGGGGTTCAGATCATATTAACAATACTGAGAGGCAAAAATACATATTTAGGTATTTTGGCTGGGAAATTCCTGAATATTTCCACTATGGAACAATACACATAGGGGATACAATCCTGAAAACCTCATTGATGAGAAAGGGTATTGAATCGGGCCAGTACATTGGATGGGACGACGTACAGCTTGCAACGGTAAGGGCCCTGGCAAGAAGAGGTTATAAACCGGAAACATTTAGAAAATACTGGATTGATTCGGGTCTGAAGGATGTTAATTCCGACTTCTCATGGGATATTTTCAACTCAATTAATCGTCAATTCATTGATAAAAGTTCTAACAGGTATTTCTTCGTCCCGAACCCGGTAAAGATCAGGGTTGAGGATGCTCCCGAAATAATTTCCAATATACCCCTCTATCCCAACGATGATAGCAGGGGATACAGAAAATATAGTGTGGAAAGGAATCCAGTAATCTCTGTACCTGGCTCAGATCTGAAAGATCTTGGCGAAGGGGAGATCATAAGGCTAAAGGATCTATACAACATAAAAAAGGAGGGGGAATCATTCAAATTTGCTGGCAAAGAAAACACCGGATCAAGAAAAAGGATAATCCAGTGGGTTCCAGGGGATGGAATTGAATTCAGTATATTAAAGCCCGATGGAACGACGGATACAGGAGTTGTTGAACCATTATTGCTAAACAAAAGGGGAATATTCCAGATGGAGAGGTATGCCTTTATAAATGTAGTTGGTGATCACACTGGCCTATTCTTGCACAGATGATGCTTTACCTTATTGGGGGCTTTTTCACATGATCTGGGAATATGTGCAGAAGTACAGCATCACCAATGGATTTTACCCACCTGTATGGAATAGATACTGCAACTCCATCTTCAACAAGTTCCCTGTTAGTTTCCTTAATTAATATTCCTGATATGGATTTTGAATCGCTGTCCAGAATTATGTCATATACATTCCCAACAAGTATACCTTTATCCGTGTAGACTGGAAGTTCTATAATATCCCTCATGTATTCCATATGAATTCACCTCTTGCAATATTCTATGAAGGATTTGAATATTTCCCTTCCGAACATAGTATTGTCAACCTCCGGATGATATTGAACTCCGAATATGGGATTTCTTGTATCATAGAAGGCCTGAACCTTACAATTTTTGGAAGTGGCCACAAGTTTATAGCCCTCTGGAAGTCTTGTTATTTCATCATTGTGGTTCTCCCACACTGTAATCTTCTCCGGAATCCCTCCAAATATTCCGCCATTATCGATAAAATTAACTTCGGTCTTTCCAAACTCAGGAAATGGTGCTTTTCTTACATCCCCTCCAAAGTGAAGTGCAGTAAACTGTGCCCCAACACAGATACCGAAAACCGGAACCTGAGGGTCATCTATTATCTGGGCTATCTTTCCCAGCTTGGGGATCTCACCTATAATACTTGGCGCCCCACCTGATAAAACCCATCCATCCGCATCTTTAACACCCCGAAATTCAGAATCGTTATCTATTATTTGAGAATCAACCCCCAGAGTTCTCAATACTCTCCATTCACGGTGTGTCCATTGTCCACCATTATCCACTACATAGATCTTCATTCCTTATCCTGCATGGTAATGTTTAACCTCTTAATTATCTCTTTATATCTTGTCCTTATGGTAACTTCAGTGACGCCCGAAATTTTTGAAAGCTGTGACTGGGTTACCTTCGAACCGCATTTTTTGCAGGCTACATATAATATTGCTGCTGCAAGGCCTGCCGGAGTTTTTCCATCCTTTATACCTGCAGAATCAGCCATAAAAAAAATGTTAATGCCTTCAGTGGAAACATCTTTAGAGAGATTTAATTTTCTGGAGTAGGAAGATATAAAATACTGTATATCTGGCATTTTCTGTTCAATATCTATGTCTTTTATTAATTCTCTATAATATCTTCCTATTCGTTTTCTTTCAAGCCCCAGTTCCTCTGATATTTCATTGAGTGTTCGTGGGTATCCATAATTCCTGAATACTGCATAAATGAGACTTGCCACGATATACTCGGTATTCCTTCCCCTGGTAATCTTTCTTGAAAGTGCCTCCTTAAATGCTTTTCCAACCATTTCTCTCATATCATCAGGCATTCCTAATCTTGAAGAGAATCCATTGATGCATTGAATAGCTTTGATATGTCTTCTCTCATTGCTGGAGCTCACCTTACTTAAATTCTGCGCCTTGAGTAGTCTGTATACGGTTTCTTTGTTTTTTCCCTTAATTAGTTTGCCGGTACCATCATACCTTCCAGTGGAAATTTCTGTTCTCAGGTTCCTATCGTGACTCATGTAAGTGTTTGTATTCGGACTTGGCAGGCCTTTATCATCACTATCAGAAGTACTGGTGAAAATATTCGGATCTTTTTCTAATAAGTTTTCCTCCAAGATTGCACCGCAATTCCCACAGAATATTTCACCCCTAGAATAATCCGTAAATACCTGGTCTGAATTGCAATCTTTGCATCGTTTTATTGAGTCCGAATTTTTCATGCTCCATCGGGTTTAAATATTACTTATCCACTATTTAGTTTTAACTAATTATAAAGAGTGTAAATTTTATATTTAAAATTTTAATGTGAAGATAATTTCTGACATATAAGGGATTACAATGCAAGTAAGAATAATCCTACGTAATAAGTGTTTATGGATAAAGTTTAGATTTTTTTAAGAACATTACTATAAGTTTATATACAGGTTAACCATTGTATTAATTAATGTTTAAACCGATTCCAGTGCTTCATGCCATTAATAAAGAATTTGTGGTAAGTGAGGTCACTGTGGACATGATGAATAGGCCTGTCTTTGATCAGTATGGAAATAAAATTGGGAAGATTATAAGGATTATGGGTCCCGTTAATCAGCCTTATGGTTTGGTATCCGCATCTGATCAGGTTAAGGCTGAGGGCGAAAAATTCTTCGTGAAGGTTTAGAGGGTGTTTTTATGGAAGAAAAGAACAAAAAGAGTATTGAGCAAATAGAGAAATGTCCAGAATGTGGTTCAACCGATCTATCCAGGGATTATGAAAGGGGTGAACTTGTTTGCAATAAATGCGGTATTGTTATAGATGATAGTTACATTGATCAGGGACCGGAGTGGAGAGCCTTTGATTCTGAACAGAACGAATCTAGGGCAAGAGCTGGGTCTCCAATGACATTTACAATACATGATAAGGGTTTATCAACAGATATATCATGGAAAAACAAAGATTCCTATGGGAAATCGATACCAACAAGAAACAGGGCACAACTCTACAGATTGAGGAAATGGCAAAAAAGAATTAAGGTCTCAAACGCGGCAGAGAGAAATCTGTCACAGGCCTTACAGGAAATGGAGAGGATGGCATCCAACTTAAGCATACCTAATGATGTGAGAGAAACTGCTGCGGTGATTTACAGGAGAGCCGTTAAACAGAATATGATAAGGGGGAGAAGTATAGAAGGTGTAGTTGCAGGTTCTCTTTATGCTGCATGCAGAATCACGAACGTGCCAAGAACACTGGATGAAATTGCATCCATAACCAGAGTCAAGAAAAAGGAGATCGGAAGAACTTTCAGAATCATGAGCAGATATCTGCAGCTGAATATACTTCCTTCAAAACCTGAAGATTATCTCAACAGATTTTGCAGTAAGTTGAAACTGTCAATGGAAACCAGAAAACAGGCTGCGGAAATTATTAAAATGGCACAGGACGGAGATCTTACATCAGGGAAGGGTCCCACAGGAGTAGCTGCAGCTGCGATATACATCGCGTCGATTCTTACTGGAGAGAGAAGGACACAGAGGTCTGTCGCTGAAGTTGCTGGTGTTACAGAGGTAACCATTAGAAACAGATACAAAGAGCTCACGGAAAAGTTGAACCTGGATGTTCAGGAATAATCAATTAATTTTTTTAATCAATTCATAACATCGTAATATTTCATCCGTCAAGCTGTAAATGTTTCCTACTTTTTTGATAGTTGTGTGGAATCTTAACGTTCCGTGTTCCAAGGCAAAAGTGCTTAGAAGATCGTTTTCAGGGGAGCATGCTTTTTGCATAATTTGAAGAATCTCCATTTTATCCTTTATCTCAATTGTAATTTCCAATGTGAAAACATGTCAGGAATCTATAAAAAATATACCACGGCACTTACCTTAATATTTTAATTCCTGATTGAAATGTGTAAGGGAGCGGAGGTTGCCGAGTCAGGTCAAAGGCGACAGACTCAAGATCTGTTTCCGTAGGGGTTCGCCGGTTCGAATCCGGCCCTCCGCACTTTTACCTGTTAATTAGACGAATGTTGTTGCACTTAAGAAAGCCGTCTAACGTAACTTTCTGTTGAAGCCATACTTGATGAAAAAAGGATTCTCAGTGAGGATCAGATATCGAATCCGTGATAAATGGCAGGAACGCGGATCGGAATATGGAAGCTTCGGGTATGGGCATATATTCATCTGTTGCAATCTCGTCAGAGATTCATGGCATATCCGGATTCAATTCAATGGAGAATCTAGCATTCATATGCAGGTATTGTTCCAGGAGAGAATCGATCCGGTAATCAAGGTGTACGAAGACATATTATAAAAAATGACTTGTCAGTGTCAAGAAACATACCGGTAAATGCTGGACATACTTTTTGAAATATTTGGATCGAATGTGGAAGAATTATCGCAGTCTTTTTAAAAGACACAGAAAGAGTGCAGGTGTTGCAATCGTACGAATCCTTATTGAGATCATATTCACACTGCTCACAAAAGGCAATAATTGATCGATAAGATCGTTCAACTTACAGACAGAAAGATAGACACGATGAAATAAGGGGCTATAAGGCCACTTAAAATAATCACAGTGGAAAGATCGCATCAATCGCGTCAGAAATATTCTGAAAGAAAGGAGAAATAGAACCGATAATGAAGAAAAAATAAATAAGATGGGGACGAACGCATAAATGCCGTAGGACCTTTTTCATAAAGGGCCCACATTTTTAATTTAGGAAAGTGTTTATCAGCTATAATCTTTTGTTTGAATCAACGTAACAAACTTATAATCCCCTAAAAATTTAAACTGGTTCATTTTTCTCTAAAGATGCTTCTCTCCTCGCTGAATCCATCGGGATATCTCTTCCTTAGTTTCTCTATATTTGCGCGTGCTATTTCTGCAAGGTTTGAATCAATTGCTCTCGCCGCCTCACTTAAATACCATAGAACGTCTCCAAGTTCTTCCACAAGTTTTTCACGATCAAGAGGATGTCCCTGAAATTCTTTCTTCTTAATTAGATCTGCGACTTCTCCTGACTCACCACATAGTCCCAAAACAGAGTTTATCAGGTTACTTTTTGGACCAGAGGTTCTTTTTTGCGCCTCCTCATATTTCTCAAATGAGTCAAATGATTCTTCGACCATATAAGGCTATCAAAAATTAAAATTAAAACTTAGCTCAACGAATGTTAAATAAAGTGAGAACTTCTGAGATAAACGTTAAATGGTGGGCGCGTTTGACGATGGGATATTAAAAATGCAATAATTAGATCTAGAAAATGCTTTAAAGCTGTTATCTTCCATGATCACACATCATCTGGTGTCTGGTGATCTTAAAAGATTCTACGGTATACAGAAGTATTTAGCGAGAAGAACTGTTAAATGGAATAAGTTATTATTGGGAAAGTTATAGGGAAACTATGTTCGACAAAGAAAGAAAAAGCAGATTGGAGAAATCATCAAAGATAAAGTCAGAAGATGCGGTTACGATATTACAAAAATTGTATGGCCTGCTTTCAGAATCCAAGAGTGGTGATATTCATCTAGATAAATTTGACCTCAGGTTCTCATTTGCCGAAGTAAAGTCAGGTGAAGGAAGAGAAGTCGGAGTTATTGAAAGTATTCCATCAAGTTTTGATGAAATTTTTTCACTTAGTTTCGATATATTTATCGATCAAAAAAAGGAAAGAGAGATTATATTCGATAGAGAAGGAATGAGGATGTTTCCTTTTGATAATCGCGGCATTGAAAAAGAAATACTGGCCTCCATCAAGTTGTCCAAGTAGCAAAATATGAACTAATATAACTAATTTCAGTTATATTACAAATTTAGAGAGGTTTACGTGATGACAGTTGTTTTAATTTGATGGAAATATGTATTAGTATGTGAGTGATATTAGTTTATGGGAATCAAAAGACTTAATCTTTCGGATCTTCCAAGGGCAGGAAACTATTCTCACTCTGTATCAATTGGTAATTTATTATTTATATCTGGGCAATTGGGTATTAACGAAAGAACAAAGGGTGATTTTTCGGGTCAGTTCAGAACTGCTATGAATAATATAATAAAAATAAGTGAAGCTAATGGTTCTGGCATACAAAATATTGTAAAAATGGTAGTTTATATTTCCAATTCATCATATTTTCAAGAAATGAACAAATTATTTAACGAATATTTTGAAGATTATCCTCCTGCGAGGACAACCATTGTTTGTTCATTCCCTAATCCCGATGCTCTGATTGAATTGGAAGCTACGGTATACACTGACTGAGTGGAAGCAAATTATTATTTTTTTTCTTTCATAATCATTACATTTTAAAAAAGAGGCATAAAAAGGTTAAAAAGTTTAAACTCTTATAAAGCATACCTATCCAACCATAAGGTGATTAAATGGTTGAAGACTTAGATCCGTTTGATATAGCACTAAAGCAATTAGAAAAGGCTGCGAAGGTTATGAAACTAGATCAGCAAGCTCTTGAGATTTTAAAGGCTCCACAGCAAATTCTTCAGGTGAGTCTGCCTATAAGAATGGACGATGGAACAATAAAGGTTTTTACTGGGTTTAGAGTGCATTATAATAATGCACGTGGGCCTGTAAAAGGCGGAATAAGATTCCATCCCGAAGAAACTCTCTCAACCGTTAAGGCTCTGTCTGCGTGGATGACGTGGAAAACTGCAGTCGTAGATATACCTCTCGGTGGTGCAAAAGGCGGAATCATCTGTGATCCGAAGAAGATGAGTATGGGTGAATTAGAAAGACTGAGCAGGGCATACGTAAGAGCTCTTGGTGAATTCATAGGTCCTGAAGTTGATGTCCCTGCTCCAGATGTATATACCACTCCTCAAATAATGGCATGGATGATGGACGAATATGAGAACATTGTGAGAAAATCAGCTCCTGGAGTTATAACTGGAAAGCCACTTACTCTCGGTGGTTCACAGGGTAGAGGAGATGCTACCGCAAAGGGAGGTATGTACGTTCTTAAGGTTGGAGCAAAGAAGAAAGGAGTAGATCTTTCAAAAGCAACAGTAGCTGTTCAGGGCTTTGGAAATGCCGGACAGTTTGCTCTGAAACTCGTAAAGGAGCACTTTGGCTCTAAGGTGGTAGCAATTTCCGACACAAAAGGAGGAATTTA
>JAKAYH010000332.1 GCA_021826835.1 Thermoplasmata archaeon
GTAAAGGCAATTCTGTTCTGAGAAGGTCAGTTACAATCTTTTCTTTCTTAATGGAACGTTGTGCGTTGATATCTCGCGGCACCTTTACCACGATTTCATCATTCAAAATGAAGAATCTTGAATCCCAGCCACCTTTCTTTTCGTATATTGTTTTTATATTCTTATTGCCAATTGGCAAACCCCGTAACTGGTTTACATCAAATTCGTATGATTGCATTTACCATGCCTCTAAGGTAAATCTATGCGGAGGTATTATATTGAATATTGTACATTTTTCGGAACACTCCGTCAGAGTTTAACAGTTCATCGAATGTTCCCTCCTCAACCTTTTCTCCATTTTCAAAGGAAACGACCCTGTCAACAAGGGAAATCATTGAGAATCTATGGGTAATCAATATGAGGGTTTTTCCCTTAAGGAACGAATTCAAGGATGAAATAATCAACTTTTCAGAATATGGATCAATCTGTGAAGTAGGCTCATCCATAATTAGAATTTCTGGATCTCTGATGAACGCTCTTAAAATGGAAATAGCCTGTCTCTGACCTTCCGACAGGTTTCTTCCCATCTCTCCTATATCACTGTTCATTCCCGCCTCAAGATTTTCAAAGAGGGGGTATAATCCAAACTGCTTTGCCTTATCTATTATCATCTCATCGGTAGCTTCTGGGAAGAATGTCTTCACATTATCAATAATGGAACCGCGGAACATGAAAGGTTCCTGTAAAACTGGGGCAATCAAATGTCTATAGGTGTTTGTATCAATAGTTTTTAGATCAACGCCATCAATGTAAATATTTCCCGAGGTAGGATTATAGAACTTTAGCAACAGATTTGAAAATGTGGTTTTTCCCGCACCGGTATGGCCAACAATTCCTACCTTTTCACCCTTCTTGATTTCAAGATTTATGTTTTTTAGAGCAGGCGAATCTCCATAGTAGAATGAAACATTATTGAATTTTATTGAGTCTGTAAATGTTTCCACTTTCTTATTTCCGCTCTTGGTGCCTTCATCTGGGGCACTGTCAATGATTCCATAAATTCTGGTAATTCCCACCATGGAAGACTGGTAAGAATTGTAAAGCTGTGAAAGTTGAGTTACCGGATCAAAGAATTCCTGGACATACACAACGAAACTTACCAGAATACCCACTGAAATTGCACTGGCTAACAGTTGCTGGGCTCCTGCTATTAAAACAATGGCTATACCTGTGGCTTCGATGACCCGAATGATTGCGCCATACATTGATGATAATCTCGCCGCTTTGAGATTTGCTTCGAAGTTGTCATTGTTAAGGCCATCGAATCTGGTCGCCATGCGGTCTTCAACATTGAATGACTTTATTGCCCTGATCCCACTGATATTCTCTGCAAGGTTTCCTGTTATTGCAGCTATGGTTCTTCTGGTTCTCAGATAATTTCTTCTGACTCTTCTCTGAATTGATATTGTGAATCCGGACAGCAATGGAATAACTATGAGAGCATAGAGAGTGAGATTAAAATCCAGATAGAACATAATGGAAATGGAAACGATTACGGTTGAAATTCCCGATACAACCTGCGGTATCTGAAATGTCAGAAATTCACTCAAGGTCTCTGCATCATTGGTTATTCTGCTGATTAGATAACCTGTCTTGACCTTCCCGAAAAATGAGACTGGAACTCTCTGCACGTTTTCAAAGGCACGGTCTCTCAATTCCTTAATGGTTTTTTGGGCAACGCCTGTTGAACTTATGGTTCTTATACGATTGGAGAAGAACTGAATGATATAGAATCCCAGAAATGCAGACCCAAATATGTATAGATCGGTGAAATTTCTATTGATCACGCCATTTATTGCAAAGCCAAGTGCAAGTGGGTATAGAGTGCCGGCAATTGCTGTTATGACTACCGCTGTGATCAGATAGGCACTGTCCCTGCGATGAGAAAGAATTTGCCTGACCAGACGCCTGAATACACGTGCGCCCTTTTCACTCTTTAATACATCTTCTTCTTCCTCCTCGTAACTACGCGGCATTGCTATCACCTCCCTGTTCAAAGGTAAAACCGTCGGTAATCCCCTTTAAATCCCCTGCAATGTCATATATTTCTTCAACGGAACCGTTTTGCAATCGAAGAACCCGATCTGCGAATTTTATGGCTGAATCTCTGTGTGTGACAATAAGAACCGTGGTTCCTGACATTTCTGATTTCACCCTCCTTAAGATTTCAAGTTCAGTTTCGGGATCAACACTGGACGTTGCATCATCCAGAATTAAAATCTTAGGTTCGGCCACTATGGCTCTGGCAATGGCAACTCTTTGTCTTTGGCCACCTGACAAGGTAATACCTCTTTCACCGACCCTTGTATTGTATTTTTCCGGCAAAGAATCAATGAAATCCCCTATGTCTGCTATCTTGGCTGCTCTCACAACGGCATCTATGTTTAATGAAGTATCACTTAATGTGATGTTATCCAATATTGTTCCTGAAAGGAGAGTTATTTCCTGAGGCACAAGTGCCACGGTCCTTCTAAGTTCTGGAAGAGGAATATCTGAAATATCCCGTCCGCCAATTGAAATGACTCCTGAAGTTGGTTCATAAAACCTTGGTATGAGATTTACAAAGGAACTTTTTCCAGATGCTGTTTTTCCTGTAATTCCAACTATTTGACCCTGAGGTATCTTCAGGTTTACCCCTTTGAAGATGTATCGCTTACCTCTCTGGAAAGATACGTTTTTGATCTCCAGATCTCCACTGTGTTTTATCTTGTTTAGACCCTGAATTTCCTCCTGCATTTCATCTGATAAAACAACATTTATTCTCTGGATTCCTGCTCTTGCATTTTCTGAAAACACTATGAGTCTACCAAGGAAGCTTATTGGAAATGTCATGATGCTGAAGATATTCACTGCTGCAACAAGGTTCCCAACCTGTGAGGCATTGATAATTGAGGTATATCCCCCATAAAGTAATATTGCAGTTGCAGCAACGCTGATGGTTAATGGCATGAGATTATTGTAAAAACCTCTTAGTCTGGCTACGTCCATATATTCATCAAAATATGCTGTTGTGGTGTTACTGAACTTGTTTATCTCCTCATCTTCAATGGAGAAACCTCTTACAACCCTATTTCCGACGATATTTTCCTGAAGTTCCTCGTTCATATTTCCATAATATGTTCTTATTTTTCTCCAGTGTAATCTTTGTTTTCTTTGAAATACCACACCGGTCAATATGAGTACAGGCACTGTAATAATGAAAATTAGGGCATAAATTGGATCAAGGATAAACAGGAATGTTATACTGAAAATGATCATGAAGAGTGTTGGTAAAAGCTGGTTTGTTGTATTCATAATAAAATTTCTGGTAGCATCAACATCCATCGTTGACCTTGATAAGAGATCTCCGGAAGTTTGTGTTTCAAAGAACAGAAACTTCTTCTTCATCAGGTGATCGAAAATATTTTTCCTCATGCCGTATGCGTAGAGCTGACTGATGTATTGTGATCCGTAATTAACAAAGAACTGGAAAAAACCCGAAATGGCAGAGACTATGAGAATTAAGATCGCAAAATATTCAAGTGTTGCAAAATTCAATGATTGAATGGACGATACCGCATCACCAATAAGCACTGGTATCAAAAGCCTAGTTGCAGAGGTTATGACAGAGATGGAAATTACTGAATACAATATCCATCTCTTTCCCTTTAGATACTTTGAGCCGAAATATAGAGGATAAAGGACGGCTATTACATTACTTATCCTCTTTCTTAAATTTATATGGTTATTCATATTGAACGCGAATTATTCAGTTAATTACCCCTTATTCTGTCATACGATTTAAGTTTCATGTGAATTTCTACGGTAATCACCAACCGCTGGAAATTCTTCACCATTTTATGATGCAG
>JAKAYH010000333.1 GCA_021826835.1 Thermoplasmata archaeon
AACAGGAAGAACACCGTATTTTCATGCTGCGGTTAGGGAATCATTGGTTGCGGCAAACAACATTCTGGGTGATACCACAGACAGGATGGATTTCCAGAATGTTCCGGTCACAATATTCACCTACCCTCCAATTTCATACATAGGCATATTGAGAGGTGAGGCAAGGAAGAGGGATATGGATATAGTGGAGACCTCCTATGCCATGTCAGGAGATTCACGGGCACAGATGTATGAGGAACAGGATGGTGAAATAAGGCTATTCTTTGAAAGAAAGACAGGAAGGATAGTTGGTGGATGGGTTGTGGGATTGGATGCCCCACAGCTCATTAATGAAATAGGCACAGCCGTTTTTAATTCACTGACGGCGTCGGATATGTCTAAGTTCCCGGATCAGCACCCAACCACAAATGAGGGGATATCTAAAGCAGCAAGGGCCTGGAAGAGTTCTACATAATCAGGTCACCATTTTACATAAAAGATACAACTTTTTTCAGTCCATATTTTATCCATCAACCATGAAATGGCATTAAGAAGTCGTGAAATTAGAAAATTATATTTTTAAAATCAAAATAGTTTATATTTTACAAATAGAGACTTGTTTCTATGATAAGAATGAAATATATATCGAAGAGGGAAATGGATCTCAATTTACATCATGAATTTGGGTAGCATCTATCACTAAACATTGTTATAAATAAAAAAGTGTCCTTTTAGCATTTTTCCTTATAATGCATTTTTACTTCTAAAGTAAATTAGAACGTTTTAGATAAGAATATATAGAGTGTCCCATATTTCAACAACCGACGATCTTCTTAATCCTCCTTGGCCTATTCCCAGATAATATATTTGATATTACCATGAGATTGTATGCAATGATCTTAAAACCAACTACATGATCAAAGGATTTGTTATGTGTATACCAGATATTCTCACACTCTAGCATTTCTTCCAAAATTGAAAATGTTCTTTCTATTTCCCATCTTAAGGAATATAGGGAGGAATATTCCCTTCTGAGATCTATTCCTACCATTCTGTTCATTGTTAATCTATCATGATGTGCTCCCTTTGACCTTTGGGCATTATCAATGTCATATTACAATTAATGACATATAGCTGCGTTGGCCTTTCAATGCTCTGATTCATAAAGGTCACTGCTGCACGCAGTGTAATAAAATATTCAGATCAAATGTGTGAGAAATATCTCAGAATGTTTAAGAGACCTGGGAAGAACCGTGCAATAGTTGCAATTACATGAATGTCATAGAACTTTTTTATAGAAGGCATCCTATAACCATAGCGTATCAAACCTTAAAGGACAAGAATAATTAAAGTAATAAAAGATTAGACAAACAATCTGGGGAACCGGAATATATTGAAAATGTTAAAAAAAGAAGATAATTCTATTCTCTTTGATTCATGTAGCTGTTAACCATCATCCAGAATCCATTATCAATATTTGATCCCTCACCAAGAACGTACGACACCTCATTTTCAGAATCCGGATCATATCTTACCCGCATTGCATAATGGCCATTCTTGTAAATAACTGTAAGTGTAACAGGTGTATCTTCTGGCATCCCCTCGTCATCGGCCTCAGTGGTCTCAAGGTATTCTTTTAGTGTACCACTCCATATAACCGCATACCCCACTTTTTTAACCTTATCCATTACTTCGTCGGTACTTTCTTTTATATCTTTCATTGGTATCATAATATTGAACAGAAAAAGGTATATAATAATAACGTAGGACGCCTCGCACTCCATAAAATGTCATTCAGATATTTAACGAAGTCCACCCGATTGATTTTTATCAAGGAAACTTAAGAATCAACATAATATTGGAAGGAATGGAAATTTCAAAACACAATGAAATATGAGAGGGGGCGATAGATCACTGAGAATAATTGGAAAAGATAGCCAATTATGAGCACTCAAATCTAAATTAAAAGAGGTTTGATGAAAGACATGAGAAAAACTTTGACATAGGCATTACGTAACTCATAGATATTTACATCAACGTGTGGTGACTAACAGAAATATAGGCAATGGTATATTATGATTCACCAACAAAATTATCAATACTAAAACCACCTGGCACTAGTTTACGTATTCTTGTTGAATTTATCCATATTAACAGGCTGTTTTGTATTTCATGAAAGGTAAGATGCCCATATATTAAAATAAAAATGTTAGGCTTAGTATTTAACATAGATGCTACGCCATAAAAAGGAACTATGTTTGGTCACTTATTTGATTTTCCGTAAAAGAGGCGTTATCAAATAATGAATACGTTTAACTTCTTGCCTTAATTTAAACTTTGAATATTTCCTGATAAATTATCTGGCAGATTTTTCCCTTTATTTCTACTTCCTCGACTTGAAAATACAATACCCATAGAAACCAGCGCAAATCCAACTATCTGTATGGAACTCAATGTTTCCTTAAGCAGGAAAAATCCAAAAAATACTGAAATTGCGGGAACAAGAAACAGGAATGAAGAAACGGTTGAAACGTTATAATCCCTGTTTAGCTTTAGAAATAGATAATATGCTATGGCCGTCCCCGGAATGCCGATTATGGCGGATAACAGTATAAAATACACATTTGGATGCAACATTTCGCCGTAATTCCCGTAAATCAGTGTTACCAGAAAAATTGGGATGAGGCTGTATGCAAACTGGTAGAAATTTGTGCTGATTCTATCCTCTGTACGGATAAAGCGTTTGTAAAAAATTGTACCGGACGACCATGAAACTGCTGCCATTATTTCGAGAATAATCCCGTAATATGAGTTCAAACCTAATGAGTTTGAGAATATTACCATAATGCCTGAGAAGCCCAAAATAATTCCAGCAATGGTTTCCCTGGTATATTTTTCATGCAATAACATAATTGAAAGGAGTGTTGATATTATGGGGTAAGTATATATCAGTATAGAACTCAAAGAAGACGACACCGAGCTTTCTCCAATGAACCAGAGTTCCATAAAGATGAAAACGTTCAAAAAGGATAGAATGAGCATTTTGATGTGGGAGATCAAACCGATTTTCAGGATTAATCGCCTGTTAAATATTATGATTATGCCAATTAAGGAAAAGATAACTCTGTAGAGAAGAAGAGTAAAGGAATCTTCATAATCCAAGGCCAGTTTTACCAGAGGATAGTTTAATGCCCAGAACGATGACATGAAAATAAAAAACATTATGTCCTGTTTTTTCTCCAATGATGCCATATTAAAGACAAATATACATACCTTATTGAGACAACCTTATACAGTTTGTTACTATCATTATCTCATGTCTGGAACCTTGTTTGATAACAGGGAGAAGATTATTTCATTTTTTCAAGGAAAGGGAATACTCCTTGATCCAAAGGCACTTGAGATTATGATCGAAAAATCTATGGGCTCAATGATCGTAGATCTCTACAATAAAGAGATCAGCGATAAGGGTTACGTAGAAGTTAAAGACGTCCTAAGGCTAATTTCCATTCCTCAAAAGAGAGATACAACCCTTAAAGAAATTGACTTTTCGGAAGTACGGGCAAATAGCTCAGTGGATGACTTCAGAAGGGTCTTTGTAAGTAGATATGAGAAATTAAGGAAAATAATTGTTACCTCGGGAAAATTAAGGCAGGTATCCAGCATATCTGCCGTAAGGAGAATGCCAAGGGGAAACGTAAAAATTGTAGGAATGATCAGTGAAATAAGTGAGACAAAGAATGGACATAAAAGATTCAAACTGGAGGATACTGAAGAATCGATTGATGTAATTATAATGAATAAAAACAGCCTTTCTAAAGAATTACTTCTGAATGATGAGGTCATAGGGGTAATTGGAAGCAAACCAGAGCAGACAAGTGATAGAGGCAGAAGTGAG
>JAKAYH010000334.1 GCA_021826835.1 Thermoplasmata archaeon
CTTCTTCAATTTATAACAGTATTGAGCCACCTCACAAGGAGGATATTATTCCGAAGGTAACTGATTATTATACGGAAGCGAGAATAGCAGCTGAGAGATTATCAGAGCTATATTCAAAGCTTGAAAATGTAGATGTTCAGGCAATAAGATTCTTCTCCGTTTATGGTCCCCACGAGGAGGCAAAGAAAAACTATGCTAACCTGGTGACACAATTCTTCTGGGATATAAAGAATAAGCAATCGCCGGTTATATATGGAGATGGAAGTCAAAGAAGGGATTTCATCCATGTCAATGATTTGGTAGAAATAATAATAAGAGCTTCGCAACTCAAGGGATTTAACATTCTTAATGGTGGAACAGGCAAGAATTACAGCCTTAACGAAATGCTTACCATGTTGAACAATCATCTGGGAACAAATGTGAAGGCAAATTACATTAAAATGCCGATTAGCAACTATGTTATGGAGACTCTTGCGGACGTAACCAACCTGAAGAAGAAACTATCCTATACACCAAGCATTGACCTAAAGGAAGGTATAAAACTTATAACAAAGTGATGAAAATGAAAGACCGAATGTTCATTTCAAAGACGCCTCTTAGAATTACCTTTGTTGGCGGAGGAAGTGACATAAGGGAATATTATTCAAAATATGGCAGAGGCAGTGTTCTTTCAGCTGCGATTAATAAGTTTATATATATAGTTGTAAACAAAAAGTTTGATTCCAAGATAAGGGTAAGCTATTCGAAGACGGAAATAGTTGATAGTGTTCATAAAATAGAACATCCATCCGTTAGGGAAGCTCTTAAATTACTTGAAATCGAAGGTGGAATTGAGATTGTAAGTATATCAGATATACCCTCCGGAGGAACGGGCTTGGGTTCAAGTAGTACGTTTCTTGTGGGTCTTCTCAATGCACTCCACGCCTGGAAGGGAGAGTTTGTATCTCCAAAGGAACTTGCGGAGGAGGCAGTCAAGATAGAACGGGAAATCCTTCATGAACCAGGAGGTAAACAGGACCAATATATGGCAGCCTATGGCGGTATTCAGCAACTTGAATTCTATGCCGATGAAAAAGTTGGTGTGAGGCCAGTTATTTCAAGTACGGAAACAATAAGAAATTTTGAACGCTCCCTTTTGCTCCTTTATACTGGCATTCAACGGAGCTCTACTGGCATTCATAAGGTCCAGATGCAAACTGTGGAAAAGAAGAGCGTTAATTATGAAAAAATGGTTCAAATGGCTGATGAGGCATTTGCCTGTCTGAATAATGGCAATTACGAATTGATTGGAAGAATGATTCATGAGAATTGGCTTCTGAAGAAGACTCTTTCAGAGGGAGTGTCGAATAGAGATATAGATCTATGGTATGATAAAGCAATGAGTTGCGGTGCTCTTGGTGGGAAAATCATAGGTGCCGGTGGCGGTGGTTTCATGCTGTTCATGGCTGATCCATCAAAACATAATGATATTATGAGTAGTATCCCTGAACTTACAAGACAGGAGTTTAGCTTTGAATCGGAAGGGAGCAGAATAATTTATGTGGGTGATTAATCCATGAAAGAGGTTAAAGATTTCTTCAAATTTCTAATAATAATACAACACGAATGTAAATTGGCAGGTGTTTCAAAATGAAGGTTCTTGTTACAGGCGGAGAAGGATTTATAGGTAGAAACATAATTAATGAAGTAAATTCCAGAGGCTGGTACTCAATTTCTGTGGATATTGCTGAAAAGAAAAGTGAAGCAAATGAATCACATAGAGTTTCAATTCTAGATAGAGAACAATTAGGCAAGCTCTTTTCTGGTGTTGACTATGTTTTTCATAATGCAGCGGTGACTTCACCTCCTGAGTTTGAACAAAAGCCCTTTGACGGATTCAATACAAATGTTATGGGTACCTTTAATGTTCTCGATATGGCAAGGCGACATAATGTAAAAAAGGTAATCCTTGCATCATCATCATCAATTTATGGCAATACCATGAAGAAAACAAATGAAAGTGATCTTGACACCAATTTTATCAATTTGTATCCCATGTCAAAATTTGTCAATGAATTACTTGCAAAATTTTATGGAAAGGACAAATCACCAGAAACAGTATTTCTGAGATATTTCAATACATATGGAACAGGTGAAAATTCAAAGGGGTTCTATTCAAGTGTTATTCATAAATTTATTTCAGATATCAGAGAGGGAAGGATACCGGTCATTTTTGGTGATGGTTCACAGAGCAGGGACTTTATTTTCGTAAGAGATGTGGCCAAGGCAAACATTCTCGCTGCACAAAATGGAAAAACAGGAGAATCATACAATGTTGGAACAGGAGTTACGACCACTTTTAATAACATATTCAAGATGGTAAAGGAAGAGATGGGAAGCGCAGTTGAAGCAAGGTATGAGAAAATTCCCTTCCAGAGTTATCAGTTGTTTACATGTGCGGATATTACAAAAATTAATAGAGATACCGGTTTTAAACCAACATTTGATCTAAAATCAGGCATAAGGGAGATTCTTTCCCATCAAAGTTAAATAATTTGTCAATTATTGATGGTAAATATCAAATTATCCTTTTCAACGAACTGCGAAAAACTTAATCAACAGATTTCAATACTAAGAAAATGTCACTATATTCCATAAAACTTAGAATTGCAAGCATCCTTGCAGGCATCGCCATAGCATTTCTTGCCACATTTATAATTCTTGGAGTTCTTGATTATTTCTTTGGAATAGCAATAACCTCTAATCTTATTCTTCTTATCTTAATTCTTTTTCTCATAATGGATGTGATTCAATGGCTCATTTCTCCATATATTGTTGGAAGAGTTTATCATACTAAGGAGATATTTGAAAACGATCCCCAATATTTTTGGATTGTTGAATCTGTTAAAAAGGTATCAGCCCTAAACAGACAGAAGGTTCCACGAGTATTTATTGCAAACGTAATGGTTCCAAATGCCTTCGCATTTGGTTCGCCCCTATCAGGAAGAAGACTTGCCATAACCTCGGGCTTGCTTACAATTCTCACAAGGGACGAAATAGAGGCCGTATTGGGCCACGAAATAGGTCACCTGAAACATCATGACATTGGTTTGATAATGGCAATCGGACTAATTCCAACCTTAATTTTGTATTTCGGCTATTCAATTCTCTTTACCGGTGGAGGCAGAAGGGGAAACAATGGAAGCATATTTTTAATAGCTATAGCCTTGGTGGCCATGAGTTTTGTCTTTAATTTGATGATCCTTGGAGTTAACCGCATGAGAGAGAGCTACGCTGACATGAATTCTGCAGAAACAGTACCGGGGGCATCGCTTACTCTGCAAACCGCCCTCGCTAAGATAGAGGCAGGTCAACCACATTATTTTGGTAGACAAAAAAAACATGCATCAAGCTCACCGGCAACAATGCTGATGTTTTCAGATGGAACCGGCTCGGATATCTACGCTCCGCACATGGCATTATTGAATCACTGGAGAAACCAAAAAGTGAGCCTTAAGGATCATATATTATCGAACCACCCGCACCCTGCAAGAAGGGTTCAGAAACTTGAGGAGTTTAGAAAGAGGCACGATTATCAGTAACCTTATCCTCTTTGGATAGCTGATCCATAATTTGGAAATCATCTCTTAATATGACTCCTTCGTTATACGCGTCCTTTACAAGTTTAATATTTTTACTTTTCATTTTAATGAATTCTTGTGGTGTAAGAAGAATTACCTCAAAACCAGGTGGAAAATCTATCGCCTTCAGTCTTTGCAGAGGATTTCCATTAAAATTACCAATGATAAGAACATCTACATCGCTCCACAGATTAAAATCCCCCCTCGCATATGACCCGATTAGGAGAACAGTGGCTCTAAAATTAATTGTATTA
>JAKAYH010000335.1 GCA_021826835.1 Thermoplasmata archaeon
ATCTGAGAAACGTGTATTAATAGAGCTCCTTCTCTCATATATTTTTATATTTTAGCTGTAGGAAATTATATATAGATTTCAATCTGACAGAAGTTCCTACAAGGCATTCATCATAGAGAACCACGTTGCTAAAAGACGCTGCCAAGAAGCTAAATGCATCTGGATTGGATCACATTGGATTTTATGGTGTGAAAGGAGAAATTGTTGTGAGGAAGATTGAATGATTTCAAATGATACTGCGAGTTCGAAACCTTTTATTATAAAACATAGCTATTCAAGACATGAAAAAGTTGAATTTCAAGAATAAGCAAAGAACAGGAAATGTAGGGCTTTTCTATATTGGATATAAACTTTCGCGGCTTGGATGGAATGTTCTTCCGACTATTAAAAACGCCAAGGCAATCGATATTATGGCTTATAATGAAAATGGTGATAAGATATCCATTCAATGCAAAGGTTTTACAAACACGGAGAGCGTGGGACGATTTAAAGAAAAGGATGAAATAATTGCTGACTATTTTATAATATCCACGGATGTATATCGGAAACCTGTGACATACATCTTAACGAAAGATGACGTACTTAGAAACCTGACAAAAAACAAGAATGGTTATTGGTTGGAGAAAAGCAGGAAAAAGGATGATAACTTCTATATGAAAGGTGAGTTTTGTGAAAGATGGGATAAAATAGGTTATGGATATCTTGACAAAAATGAACGTGATCAAATAATTAGAATCGATAAGGAATCAATGCAGTAGCGGAGAAACTTCTCTTTTCTAAAAAATCTTCTACCAAAATGAGAAAACTATGTTTCACGACAGTAAGGGTTAAGCAAATCATTCGATGTTGAAAATATAATTGATAAATTAGAAGGAGGAAATAAGACTTTGATTTTCCAGAAAGAAGACATAGATAAGATGCTGGAATTCGAATATGATGACGCACAAACGTTTTCAGTGTTATCCCTCCTATATCCAAACCTAGATTATAGAAATAAGTTTCATAAGGATCATATTTTTCCACAAAAGTTCTTCAGTAATAGGGAATTAAATAAAAGATCCATTCCAAGAGAAGACTGGGATACTTATATTGAAAGTCAAGACTATATTGGAAATCTGCAACTCTTAGAAGGTATACAGAACGAAGAGAAATCAGCTCAAGAGTTTGATAAATGGATACTTCTAAACTATCCAGAAGAGGCTGCTAGAAATAAGTATAAATTAAGCAACTACATTCCATCAAACATTGACCTTCAGTTTCCAAACTATCTTAATTTTATTGATAAAAGACAAGAACTCATAAGGTCTAAACTGATGGAATTATTTGGTGTTCAAAAATAAAACCACAATAAAGTTGGTAGTTTGAGTAGCTCCTTATCCTAAGAAATATGGAGGATTATTCGAAGCGTTATATAGGCTAAATGATATACGCACGTAGGATGAACATTAACTTTATCTATCCGTACTTTTTAATTGTATCAATACTAGCCGCAATTTCAGCAATTATATTGAATAGTTTAAGATCGGCAGAAACAACGGAAAAATCTCATTTTTTTCCATATAGCGTAAGGAAATTATTTATTGAGGATCTAAAGAAATCCTCAAATGTGGCTTATGACTTATTTGAAAGAAGACTATCGAAGAATAAAAAAACGGATGGGGCAGTAATAGCTTTAATTGGTATCGTCTTGTTAGCCTTGATAATATTAGGGGCAATACTCGTGCCGTATAGGTCTTTTAACCTTAGAATTTTTGCATATAATTCCACTTTCAATTATTATTTCTTTGAATATGTCATTATCGACTACATTGTAATATTCTTTCTTTTGATGATTCCATTAAAATTTGAAATAAAAATTGATAACTTGATGTTAACGCGTCTTGAAGGGCTCACAAAAAAAAGGAGGGAAAAACAGGAGATTGGGAATTTAGCATGAATAAAAACGAACGAAAATTGATACGCCTATACCATTACATTAAGTACTTTAGTTTTGTTTCAATATTCACTATAATCGGCTTATTTGTTCAAACTATTGAGGTTGAAAGCACATCATATTTCTATTATCAGACAAACCTCGCAATTACCCTAATCCCATTTATAATATTTGCTATATTGGTGTCTATAATATTCTTTTTTGGTCGAATTAGGCTCTCTGAATTGTACTATCAGGAAAGTATTTTTCTAAAAGGGTTGGTTCATTTGCCTGCAAGTCATAGAAGGTTGCTTCTTAAAACTTCGAATGGTGGGCTGTTTTCAGATAGGCCACAAATTTGCTACTTGGAGGAAATCGGGAGTAAACTCAAAATCAACTACAAATGGAAGGGCGAATTGTTTGTCTCATACGTTAAATGGAAAAATGTTGCCGCTTTTGGGCTTCCGAATGTTAAACAGAAAGAAGCTTTTCAAAAGGTGCTTAATGAAGAAAGGATTGATTCGGATTACAAATTCGATAATTGAATAGAAGATGACTCTCCGTTTGATTACTTTAAGTTTTTGAAACATATTCAATACAGAGGAATAACAGTAGGAACCTCTTTCATAGAATAACTAATGTACCTTTCTGGTGCGTTCTTAGTCAAAATAAGGTGATGTAGGCCATCTTAACGTAAAATCCTCCTCGTTAAAGGTTGATGGAAATTTTGGTAGATGTTCTTAGGAGAATAATAGGATCAGATGGCATGATCATGTACTTGTCTTTATCCAGCTATTATTATACCCCAAGAATTGATCGACGGGTATAAAAAGAGACCTTCAGAATTCCTAACATGTATGTACCATTTAATTAATTGCAGACATAGTATTTCACGGCTTTCTCAAAAAAAGTAAACCGTATATAACGGGCCGGTGGTACTTATTAACGGAGTTTTAATAGTATCTATATCTCGTGAAGCCACAAATTCGGTTCCCCGCGCGTCAATATACACTATGCCTCATGTGAAAAAAACTGCTAATTGTCTCGAAATAAAACAATGATGCAACGTTTTATGATTAAACATCGTGAAACGATAAAATTTTCAAACGAGTGCAATGATGAATTTTATTTCTTTATTTTCGAATACGCTGTGTTTATAGGATAAATTATACCTCTCTCCGTTCTTTCTTTCAAATTTGAATTGTTCAAATCCACTTTATCCACGGTTTCAAGGACAGAATCAACTAATTGAGGCCAGATCATAGTTATCATTTTCAAACCAGGACAAAACGGGTATTAGTTCTTCATTTTTGAATTTAGATCCTTCAAAGGTATAATTTTGCATCCCACTACCCTTTCTTTCAAATTTGAATCGTTCTGCTCTATTTTATTGCGGTCTCACAAAAAAAGAATCCACGATTGCGATCAAGATCATAGTTGCCACTTTCAAAGAACAATAAAATGAGTTTATTTCTTTATTTTTGAATTCGTTGTGTTCTAGGATAAATTATATCTCGTGTTGTCCATTCTTTCAAGTTTAAGCGCTTTAGGTTCATTCTAACGTGGTTTCAGGGAAAGAAAGAGGATATCGGTCGCTCTATGGAGATTAGCAAACAATTCCGTTCTAATAAGCCAAGAAAGATCTCTAGAGATTCCCCATAGTTTCTTCCAATTTTTTCATTGCTTTTTCTTCAATCTCTGAGGCAATCTCCTTTACTTCATCTAGCGTCCTGGCCATCCTTATTTTCCTGGCGACTCTAAGACTCGTTTTTATATACCCATCTAGAAAGCTTATCTCATTTTCTTTCATGATTCCACTTAACCTGTTCCATTTTATTACCGTTGCGATGCAGCTTGGACTTTATTCTTAGAGGAGACATCCGCCTCAAGGTATTCTTCATTATTCCAGTGTGTATTAATGACCTTTTGTAATTTCTGTTCGCTTCTTTTCGTTAATAGA
>JAKAYH010000336.1 GCA_021826835.1 Thermoplasmata archaeon
GAAGGGACGATGAAGAGGACAAACAATGGAATGGAGATATTATTCCGCAAGGTGAGAAGGAACGTCAGGAAGAGGTGCGGCAACATTGCCACGGGTAATGTCATGGCACAAAGCGGAGAATCACTCCTGCTCTTTCAGAATGTTGACAATCAGAGATATCGGGATGCAGTCTTCGGAAAAGAAGACATGAGCGAGGTATTCGCCAGGTATAGAATGCCGTTCAAAAAGGAGGGCATGACAAGGAAGAGGATCATCTCCCTCGTCGATAAGGGGACGAAGATGATCCTTGAGGATCACATTCCTGACAGTCCATACAGCAGAGAGTTTATGTCAGAGTATTTCTCGAATTGTAACAAAGGATGAAACAGCGGTTTATGATTGGCACAGTCATATTAGGAAATGTTTTATATACACAAAAAAAATCACGCACTGATGACCATTGGTGCCTATGCATTTACGACTGACGACTGGAAAGAACTAGGATATCCACTTGATCTCTGGCTAGAATGGAACTCAAGGTATTTTGACGAACTGGCACTAATTGTATACGGAAAACTAGACCTTAAAGCTCCTTCTAATGTCATTATTTCACAAATACCATTTTTGCCAGACAGAACAACTGAAGAATTCTTTTTAGAGGGAAAAACACAGGCACAGCAACTTTTAAACACCGATTGGAAAGTAATGTTGGACACAGATGAATTTGTGCCTGAAAGAATCGATACATCCATCTTGGACAAAAAAAAGGCATATGCTATAAGTGAGAAAGATTTTTTCGGTAATTTAGAGACAGAAATAATTAATGTCTTTCCTAAGTTCTATTTCAGAATTCACTATGGAAATCGGAAGATTGATAAGGTCGCGGCTGGCGTGATTCCACCATATGCAGCAAAATTTATATTTGATAATTTTGTTCATGACGTAGTGAGAAAGATTTTAAAAAGGGGGGAATATGAACCCTACTATGACCCTTCCTCAGACAAAACTTTTGAAATATGGCATACTAGTACTGTCAGGAATCCTGATGCTATGGCAAAGAAATGGAGGATCCAGACAAATGCGGCAATAAACTCTAATCCCAGTCTTAATAATTACCGAGAATTTTTAAAGTACGTGCATTCAAGCTTCGATTATCGAAGGTATAAGGAAATATGGCCTTCGGCCGTTCTCAAAAGGATTGATTTATCAGCCGTTCCCCAAATTTTGAAGGTAAATGCAGAGAGATTTCATTTCGCAGAATTTGACCAATCTAACTATGAATAACCATCATTGAATTTAGGCGTCTATTTCGGTTTACACTTGTTTTATTAAATCTGTTAAATGTGTTGTGTGATCATCTTTTACTCCATCTTTAACGAAGAACTAAATTAGAGGAAAAATCCAAGGCCGCATTACCAATAGAGGACGGTCCAATAAGAGGAATAAATCCACTAGGGAGTAAAAATGACACAAGATCATGAATTTAAAATATCATTACGCACAGGGATAATACGTAATGTTTCTCGTTTTGTCAAGTTTATCACCAAACTGTATGGCACTCTGAGGGTTCAAATCAGTGATAACTAGCTGAGAGTTTAAAAAAGCTGGTTAGAAAAATAGAGAAGAAGAAACATGTTGAATTCCTTGAGTGAGCTCAAAAAAATGTCTGAAGAGGGCGGATAGATATCAATGTTTCACTTCCTTAGTTACCTCTACATTATGGTCCGTCACACGGCAAACGTAGATGTTTTATCTCTTTCGAATTTTCAAGGTGAATGCCTGCGTGGAGATATTTTCACTGCGAAGTATAAAAGTCTTTTTGTTAACAAAGGCCCTAAACAGACTATTAAAAAAGGAATCTAATATTAATCAAGGGAAACGATAGGTTTCAAATCTCTTCATTGGTACCACTGAAATTAACCCAATCTTTTTATTTTCGCTTCTATTTGCTCATTCCATTTGTAGTTAAGATATGTAAGGCCAGCAATACTTCTTAATCCTCTTTGAATGCCAGTTCCAAGTGTAGACCCTATTAAATCCCCTATTTTGTAATCTATGGTTGCTGTTCTCACATGTCCAATGCTAATATTAAGAGACAGATCAGTATCTTCTGCAGCATTCATGAATGTTTCGTCGTAAAGAGAATTATCGTTCTTTGAAATCCAAACGGAGCTGTATATCCCAAAGTCCTGGATCTCTAAGTACTGATAACCTTTCTTAAACAGCTTTGAAAATTTTCCAGATATGGGAGACATTAGGTATCTTACTCCAAATTTCTTATAAATATTTATTGCAGCTCTCCCATAGTTCTTATTATTCATTATACTATAAATAAAATACAAAAAATTAGGCTGAGAAATATTCTCTAGAGAAGAATGGTATTTCGATGGACCTGTAAATACAACATCACATTCGTGCTCATCTAATGCTAAAAGTTGCACTTCCAGTACTTTTGCCGTATCAATTTTCACCATATCATCACCAGAAAACACAACCCATTTCGGATTGTATTCCATCGCTTTTTTTACACCGACATTGATATTGTGTGCAATATTGAAATAAAAATCCCCTCTGCCACCGCTTTCAACAAAAACCATGTGAAGGCCTTTAAATATGTTATCTCTGCACTCCTTTGCATATTTTCCGCTGAAGTCTGCTGTTGGTATTACCACAATAATCTCTTTGTCTCCATCAACTTCATGTATATTAGCGACGCCTTTCGGTCTCTTTTTCATCCACTGGATCAGCTGATCGCGGTTCTCAAATCCGTTGTAAAATTCTATAATTTTGTTGGGATCATCACTGGTGAAGTAGTTATTGCGATAATCCACAAGGCTAAAGAAAGGTTCCTCCTGTAGGTATTGAACGGGGCAGTTAAGGCGACCAATATTGAGAATTTTACCCGAAATCAACACACACCAAAATAATTCTGAAGTATAAATAGTTTCAAAGGGTCGCGTTTCGATGAACGGTTACGCGATATAACTCGTTGGGTTCTTATTAGATCTTGTTTCCTTATTTCTGGACTATTCAATAGCGTGATTAAACTAAACCCTTTGCATTGGATATTTCCCTCGTGAACAACAGGTTGGCTTCAAAGCAGAATTTTCTGTTCCTGCAAAATCAAACGAGAATATATGACAGCTCAAATATATTGTCAAAAGAAGATTGAATCCGTGAATAATGCAATTGTAAGATCCAAGAAGAATGAAACCTAAACAGATCATAAAAATGGGATGATGCAGTGTCAGATATAAAATAGTATCATAAGAAAGGATTATTTGAAATTAGAATTCGTAGCCTACGAAAATGATCTTGCGTAAGATACAACACAAGAGAGGAATAATAGAATAGACAGTAGTCTATTCTATTCCACTTCTGCAAGAATATGCTTAATGCTATCAGTTCATAGTGTCGCCCGTAACATCCAGCCATGTGTTGTAAACGGTGTCTATTAACAGATTAAAGAAAATCATTTTATTAAACATTTGAAAATAAAAGTTACATAATTTATTCTATAAGTCAGCGCAGGGAATTTACAATTGTATCCCCTCGTCAATTAAGTGTTTGTACCACTTTGCAGTGACGTTTCTCATATCTCCGTATGTGATAACCTTGTTTTCGAGCGCATCCCAGACCTCTTTTGCACCTGATCCAATATCCCAGTCCGGCTTGAAGCCTAGTTCATTGAATATTTTGTCAAACTTTACACGATACGATCTATTATCAGGCGAACCCACCCAGTTATATTTCTCATCCTTATTGAGAGCACTGAAGATCTTTTTAGCAACATCTAATATCTGATAGTTCTGTTCATTCGATCCGAGATTAAATGTCTCGCCACCTAGGTTCTTCTTTGATTCCAGC
>JAKAYH010000337.1 GCA_021826835.1 Thermoplasmata archaeon
ATCAGGGAAGAATTTCCCAATGCTCACCACGTCCACATATGGGACATCTGTCAACACGAGAGAGTTGCTACGTTACATCTCAGCGTACCTTCCTTCATGAAGATCGGCGATCTTTATTCTACTAAGGCTACGATCGAGGATAGGCTTTCAAAATACGGTTTAAATCATGTCACGATCCAGTTTGAATCGGAAGACTCCGCCAAGCCATGAACAGACACCCTCTAAAAGGCGGTTTCGTTTAAAGACCGTTCATAATCTTTGATGGGAGTGAAATACAATTATTGTTATTTCAACGGAAGTATTATCCTCTTCAGCTAGTCTACACATTTTAGATCTATTTTTTCCTTAGGTTTTTGGAAGCCCGTTGAAGAGGCAAAGTTGATCAGGATTCCAAGTATTCAGTTAAATATTCTATCGAATACTTTTTATATTCATTCTACTTGGAGATATGCAGCTTTGGATTCAAACTTTCTTGATTTTAGCTTCTTTACTTCACATATCTATCTACGAACCAGAAAAACAGAAAGCAGAACAAAAAGACATCCACTTGCCTGAAAGTTAGTTACTGCTTTATGAGTTTGTATCCCATGATCAACGACCAGCTCATGGCAGCAGGTTTTGCAGATGCCAAATTTTAGATCCGCCACATTCTGACATTCCCTCATTCATTTCTGTTTTATCCAATGTATTCAGGAAGCAACTGCATCTAAGGCCGGATAATTTACGTCGGCAGATCCGCACTCTCCCCTTCTCGCATAGCATGTAAAGGCTCCATGTATCTTGTTCCAAGATACAGAAAAAGCAATGAGAAAAGAATTATTCCAAGGAGAATGTATGATATGCGAATTGCCGATTCCAATGAAAGATTTAATGTTAAAACGACACCGGCAATAATGCTCCCCACAAACTGGCCAGAGTATTGAATTGTGTTCTAAATGCCTATGTTTGCTGAATAACTGTTTCTTTTGGATATCTTGGAAATCAATGGGACAAATACAGTCTCTGAAATGGAATAGCATGTGAAAAAGATGACCAACCCAATATAAAAGAAATTCCTGTTTGCCAGGGAAATGGGAAGGAAATAAAGGAATGGAATGTTGATCGATATGATTGCCAGCGATATCAGGGAGAACAGAACCGTTTTCCCCCTGTCCTCAAATCTGGAGGATAGTACGGCTACGATTCCCCCTATTACTACAGGCCAGAGAAGGAGAAGACCATAACCATTTGAACCGTATGCGCTATTTCCAACTATCGGAAGGTAATAGAACAGCACAACACTGAAAAATGAGAGCTGGAATCCAACCCCTCCAAGAGCTATTGCCTTAATATCAATTTTTCCAGCCCTTTTTCTTTCTGTATTATTAATAATATTACCGTGTTGTTTCACAGCCGCAAGCGGGAATATGGAAACTATGCCAAGAATGCCTGTAATGAGGAAGAGGAAGTCAGCGCCTATATTTGCAGCTATGTAAGGTCCCAGCACGACAGCCACCATGAAAGAAAACCCAATTGGTATGCCAAGGATGGCCATTGCAATGTTTCTTCTATCCGGCGGGACATTTTCCTGCACCATGCCCATACCAGATGATGTCACTGCCCCTGAGCCTGCGATAAGACGGCCCAGAATAAGACCTGCAATGGAACACGGATGCCATGAAATGAAACTCCCTATAATAAACGGAATCATTCCTAGAATAATCACCCTTTTTTTGCCGAATTTGTCTGCAAGTATTCCCATGGGTGCCTGAAAAATGGCCATTGTAAGGCCGTAACTGCCAAGGGCAAGACCAACAAGTAGAGGAGAATTTGTGAACTCCTTACCATATAAGGTGAAAACAGGCAGTATCAGAAAAATGCCAAAAGCTCTGACGATTTCTATGAAACCCACAGAACCTAACATAAGCTTTTGATTTCTTTCGAATCCCAGTCTCCTGTGTCTCTTAGAAGCCATATAATCGCCTTTACTCTGGCAAAAATTGTTATGTAGATCTTCGGAAAATGTTTCCACCGATTATGGTTGGTACTACTTAAATAAATTTTTAATTCCCCATACCATGACATCCCATGCAGAAAATAGTACTGGAATGTACTTTGAGCGAGCTTGCAAAACTGGATGGGGAGTCCCTTTCCATACCATTTGATAAACTGAAATCGCTGGAGGTGCTGCATTTTCTAAAGATTGACAGGAGCGAATTCTCAACAGTTAGCAGAATTAAACTGTTAGATCCTGCAGAAGACATTGAACATGTTTTCAGGGGAAACAATATTGAGGTGAAACCTTTGATTGAGGAGGGCCCGGGCACATACATATGCTTTACAAGAGGTGAAAGGAAATCTAGAGCGCAGTATATCATGAGGACGGGTGTCTACTTCACTGGCCCCTACATAATCAGGGATGAAAAGGTAAATTTTGGGATAATGGGTGAAAGCTCTAGCTTAAGAGAATTTATGAAAGATATGGAAAATAAGATAAGGGGATTCAATGTGATTTCCGTGGTAAGCGGAGATAAGTTAAGTTCGTCGCCTCTTAAAATACTTACTCAGAAACAGAGAGAAGCCATAATCAAAGCGTTTCGGCTTGGTTATTATGATATCCCAAGAAAAGCATCTTGCTCTCAAGTTGCCGTTAAACTTGGAATGAACCAGTCAACCTTCACAGAACACAGAAGAAAGGCAGAGCACAGGATCATGGAGTGGATAAATTCGAATTACTCTCCATGACATATTATTCGCTTGCGACAATAAGCAAATACAGACAGGTTCATTCTTAGTGAAATTGGATTTCGCGATTTTGAAACACAATCTAAAAAGGGAGGCGTTTCATTTTTAGATCTTCCTTCTGAAACTGTGATCTGACAATTATGATTTCTATATTTTCATCAATGTCAGCAATAACTAGGTATCCACCGACTGCCATCCTGTGCCCTGCTCTCACGGCCAACCTTGCAGATAATTCTTGTGGCTCAGTTCTACTGATTTCTATTTTGTTGATAATCAAGAAAAAATAGGATAATACCGACCAGGTGACTAAATTGATGAGCTGTCAACAGTTGTTTCCTGAAAAAAATAGAGGCAGGATTATGCAGGAAATTTACCCGGCATTTATTGCTTAAGTGCAGAGTACCCATATTTTAGATACAGGAAAAATAATGACAGTGAAATGGCAATGAACGAACCAACCGCTAATACCAAACTAAATACTAAACTAACTAGAGGCATTTGAATGCTTCCCTGATCTACAATGAAGAAAATTGTAACTGGTATAAAGTATATTGTTGAAATTGCAGTGAATAGCATTTTACGATACATGGTGGGTTCATTTTTCCCCGTGGATCTCTTGTAAGCATTTGCAAAATAGAAAAATAACATTAAAAAAGACGCTGAAATGGCACTTAACGCATATATGAATATTTCATTAAAATCCATCCAGTCCACCACTCCCCTCATTAAATTTTCAGGAATATGACCCTGCATATCCCCAATTGTTCCACCCTATACTGTTTGCAATTCCATGAGCTGAACCACTTATTGAAGCAGCTATGGCTACGCCAGAGATGGGTGCGGCTAAGCCAGAGGTGGCCTCATATGCCACCAAGGGAACGTTAGGTATAAATGTTATGGTGTTCATATTGCTCAGATACCCATACATCCCTATAGATGATGCAAGACTACCAACTACAGTCACCGATGGATAATAGTAATTGACACTATCGAACATCCATATATATTTATCTCCACTATGCTCATTCGCATATGTAGACTCGTATAGAGATGTGAAGTCACTAACCCAGACCGTTGTTAGCTCTCCTACCGCAA
>JAKAYH010000338.1 GCA_021826835.1 Thermoplasmata archaeon
TGAGTCTGAGTATGCCCTTTTAACACTGATGAGTGATCATTCAATGATACCAAGCTGTGGCCAACGACTGATGAAAGAAATATCGCCATTGTAACTGCAATAATGCCAACAGCAAGGCCAACAATGCCCCTCTTTCCCTTTGATTTAGCGGTTTCCATTATAAGTTTCCTCCGCAAATCGGAGGAACGGAAACCCCAGCTAATCGGAGGAATAGAGCTTCCGCTCCCCGATTAGCTTTACAATCTCAAAATGTAAGGTTGTTTAAATATGGTTTAGGTTAGGAGGTAATGTTAAGAGATTAATAAACTAAGGATTCTTAAGTATCTCCTTGAGCCTCTTTACCATATAACTCTGACGATTTCTTAAGGATTCTACCTCCCAATCTTCATTGTTTACAACCATATCGTTAAGTCTAAATTTTGTAGCTCTCTCATTTCCTATATTTCCAGTATATTGTCCCTTCTTAGTAATGAAATCAGTGTTTCCAAGTTTAGAATTCTTTGACAATGATATAAGGGTCATGTTTCCCAATTTATAGATGTACTTTGAAGCATCTTCTGCGGTCCATTTCTCTGACCAATAATGAATTGATTGCCATTCTTGCGGAAGGATATGATCAATAGATGGAGCATCCGAACCTGAATCATCTATGAAGTCGACTCCAGATTCATCGTATAAATCATATTCAAGAAGCAACAATACCGGACGGAGCCAATTTTTAGGTTTTTCTGAGTACACATCTTTTTCTAAATTTTCAAAAGCTAACTTTTCCAAATCTTCATCTGAAATCTTCTTTTCCGCCAGAGATACTATTTTGGAAACGTGCTCTTTATCGATTATTTTCTTCAGTATTTTGAAGGATATGTCTCGTATATTACCTGAATTGTGTCCACTTATCCAATTAAGATAATAGAGTCTGACAAGTTCCTTTGTTAATTTTTCGAAATCCGGAAAATCAGTATCAATAGCTGACGATAGTATAACCTGCCAATAAACTGTGTCGTTCAAGTAGTAAAAGGGGTAGAGTTTCCTATCATCTTGGATAAATTCACTTTCATATGAATGTTCACCGTGCAATTCTAACAAGCTGTTGGCATATTGCTTTACTTTATTAATTATCTTTCAAGGGGATTCCCCTTTGTCAATCATTTTAGAGTAAGTGTCGAATACGGTGCTTTTTGGCTTTTCACCCAAATGATAATAAGAATACAAGGTAAAGATTCTTTCCGCGGAGTCAAATGGCCACCACATACCTGATAACCTCTTTCTTATTCCTTCGATATTTTTCCAATCCCCCATGAAAGACTCCCTATCTCGTTCATTTAATTTATCATAAAGTATGACTTTTATTATTTCATCGTTAGTCAGACTTGTTCCTCTCGTATTCATGACGTAAAATAGTTTTACTGCAAATCCTTCAGAGCGAGTATATATCCTAATCAAACTGACATTGTCCAAGACGTACTTTAGAAACAGAGATGCTGTCTCTTTGTCTTTTAATAGCCCATGATCTTCAAGTATCTCTTTTGTAATATAGTAATACTTAGTAAAGACATTTTCCCTATGCCTATCTGGCTCTTCACCGCTTAAAATATTACTTAAGAAACCTTCATGAAACTCATTTCTTTGATCTACTCTTGGAGAAACTTTGATTCTAAATTTCTCTTGATCATCGTCAATGAAACACTTTCTAATCTCTTGAATTCCGAACTTTTGGTAAAAAGCTGCCAGCATTAAAGTGAGGGTTGTTAGTCTTTGTTGCCCATCAATGACATCATACACATCATTTTTCTTAACGAGAATTATTGAGCCAATAAAGTACTCACCGGTGTCCATGGACTCCTCAATATCATCGATGAGATCTTCTATTTGTTTGTTTCTCCATTTGTATGGGCGCTGATATTCAGGTATGTTATAGAAGTTGTAACTATCACCAAGCACTTGCCTTACTGTAAGTCTGTCAGGTTTGAACCAATCACTATCAGACATTTGTGATTATAGGGGTTAGAATATATTAATTATTCGTTGAAATTTTAATATTTCTTTATAGAACTAAATTGACGTTTTTCATCGCTTGAATTGTGAGTCTTAAGATCAATTTCTTCCTTTATTTTATAAAAAGATTTGATGTGGGCACCTGTTCCTCGAGTGATTTTCTGCAGCAACCCAGTTTCGTACATTTCTAGGAGAACTTTAGATAATCTTTGGGACGATAGAATAACACCCCTGCTTGCTAGTTTATCGGAAAGAGTCGAAGAACGGAAGAAAAAGTTTGGATAATCACTAAGATAGGCAAGTACCAATGACCATTCCCGTGGAATATTGTGATCTATCATAATTCCGTTCCACCTCCAAATTTCCTGAATTTCAGAATGTCCAGGATTGTGGTCTTCACTTCATGTTCCAGAATTTCAATTTCTTCCCTGGTCAACTCCCCCTTTACAACGATGGTAAGGCCTGACCTTTCAAACAAAGTGTGCTGTGGCATATCACAGCACCTTCTCTACCAGTCTGCCCCTCTTTATGGCCTTCAGTATGACCCCAATTCTGTAATGTGAATATGGCCTGACAATCCATTCTCCAGGTTTTATCGGGCTTCTTTTCCTGTTGAACGACTTATCAGCCCTGTGGCCTTCCTTTGTTGCTTTTATGAATTTCTTCCAGTCTCTGTCAAGATCGTAACGCCTTTCCACTTCTTTGATGAATTCTTCGGGATATCGCTTTGCAAGATCCATCCAGTTGTCAGAGAATGAAAATAGAGACATCATTCAGGGACCTCCAGGAATCGTCTGAGACGATCACGCTTTTCCTTCAAGTCATGACCATCCCATTCGCCAGGATAATCCGGGAGCAATGCGACAATTTCATCTTTCGGTATATGCCAGGAAACCTGGCCAGTGGGAAAGTCCACATAGAGTATAGGCCAGTCATCTTCCCGGTTCCTGATCCCTATTTGATAACCCTGTTGCCTGGCTAGAACTGCAAGAACCTGGACTGCAAGGTTACGGTCCATATATGCCTCATCAGGTCCGGATTGGAAGTTGTTAGTCATGATAAAACCACCTCCTTGTATGTTTTGAGGACTGCGTTGCTGAATGTTTGTGCATGATCCTCACATAACACCTTGTGAAATCCCGGGATATGCACGTATCCTTTTGCGAAAGAATTGCATCTTTCAATTTCACATATCTGCCTCATTCCAGATAAAACACGAAGCCAGTTCAGGGTGTGTTTGCTAACTGCCATATCAGTCCCCTCCCCTGTATGGTTTTTCTATCCTGGTCTTGGCTTCATCAACCGATATCTCAGGAGGGTTCTGGTAGAATGGCATCATTTTCTGTTTTGTCTCACGCTTGACACTTTCCGTTAGGATCCTTGGTGAAAACTGCTTGAAAAAGTCTGTTGGTGCTTCTGAGATATTCTGATTGCCCAGGAATTCTTTCCTGAACGTTTCATAGTCCATTCTTAAGAAATATCTGTCAACAATGTCATTTTCAGATGGTACAAGCCAGGTTTCAGGTTCACTTGGAATTAATAAATTGTCCTTTCCAACGTGCCTTCTAAGTATTCTAATTGTGCCATTTGTTGCCTTGTCTGTTAACTTGAATCCCTTATCGGTCTCTTCTATCTCGTAGGCATGGATTCTCTTCTCGGCCATGAACTGTTTTACGATTGGAATCGGATCAATGGGATCTCTTTTCAGCACCCTGAAAATGCCAGACTGAACCAGGGACTTGAGATACCAGGCATCCCAGCCTGTTTCCAGGTTTATGTCCAATGATCTGCTCCAGCAGAAT
>JAKAYH010000339.1 GCA_021826835.1 Thermoplasmata archaeon
CAGGACTTTTTACAAAATCCCCCTTCTTTTCTGCGGATTTATTCAGTTCCATGAGAAAGAGTTTTGGATTGCCCGTGATATATTCTCCAAATCTGTAGCTGGGGGTCATAGTGACAGTTACAACTTTCTTTCCTGGAAGAAGGGGTGAAGGCAGGTATGGATAGAGTGTGAATTCACCACCGAAATTCAGAATCAGGTCATGCTTGATAAGAGCAAGGTTTATGGCTGTGGTTGCAGGGGGAAGATCACCAGCATTCTGCATGCTTTCAGTATTGAACCCAGCCCTGTTAGATAGTGGTTCTGTATATACTGGTATTCCGAGAATTGAAGCAAATTTTTCCAGTTCTTCATTTGCATTGAACTGATCCACCTCAGCACCTGCAATCAGGGCAGGATTGCTTGACTGCTTGATGAGTTGTAGGACATTCTCAACAGTCGCATGGTCGATCAGTTCCGTGTTGGGAACCGAATGAGGAAGATTCCTGTACTCTGAATCTTCATCAATCACATCCATTGGAAATGAAACAAAAACGGGGCCCGCAGGCGGTTTCATACTGATTGAATAAGCCCTTTTCATGACACGTTCTATATCATCTCCGTTCTTCACTTCATAGAAATATTTGACTGCATTTCCGACAAGAGATTCCAGATCATGCCACAGCAATGGCTCATAGAATGCATGCCTGCTATCCTGCTGCCCAGAGGTAACGATAACGGGTGAATGATTAAGCCTTGCAGTGTGGATGAATGACATTGAATTTGCAACGCCTGGCAGTGTGTGTAGATTGGATATTGTCGGCCTGCCTGAATACTGTGCAAGTCCATCAGCCATTCCAACCGATATCGAATCATGAAGGGTGAGAACATAATCCCCAACTCCACGCAGGATCGGTATTTCAGTAGAACCTGGATTGCCAAACATGGGAGAAAGTTTCAATTCTTCAATTGTTTTTCTAAAAATTTCATATCCTTTCATAGTTTAACCTCATAAAGCGGCTGAAGGCCCTGAACATATTTCAACACATTTCCAACAGTTTCAGTTATGAATCTCTGCTGGCTTTCAACAGTGACACCAGCAATATGAGGGGAAAATATTGCATTATCAAGTTTAAACATTTCAGAATCGGGATTTGGTGGTTCATCGGAATACACATCAATACATATCCTTATGCCTTTAGATTTAACCGCATCTATCATAGCATTTTCATCAACCAATTCACCTCTTGATGTGTTCACAAATATACACCCCTCCTTCATCATATTAAACCTTTTTTTGGATATGAACCTGTCATTATCTGACGTGAGTGGAACATGGACTGATATAATGTCAGATCTTGAGAAAATTTCATCAAGCCCAGCATACCTTACTCCCAGTATTTCCTCTTCTTCCTCACTCATCTTCACGATATCATAATATATTGTATCAGTTCCAAAAAACAGTAATCTTTCTGCAAGTTTCCTGCCTATAGCGCCCATCCCCACAATTCCAAACGTTTTCCCCATAAGTTCCATTGAATTAGTGAGGAAGGGCCAATTTCCCTTAATTATTTCATTGTGAAAATGCATGAGGTTCTTCAACTGGGCAAGTACCATTGCAAGTACATGTTCTGCAACACTTTCTTTGTTTGCAGTTGGTATATTTGAAAGCATTATTCCCCTCTCTTTCAATGCAATAAGATCCACATTATCATATCCAGTGCTGGCAATCTGAACAAACTTCAGATTGGGAAGTCTGTCAATGAGTTCCTTTCCAATAAGAGTGAAAGTTGTGGCTACAAGAACTTCCGAATTCTTACTGCCAAAATTTATGTCTGTGACTATCTCAGAATCAGGTAGTATCTGATTGATAATTTTCGAAATTTCATTTACTGGCAAAAATGGCGGAAGGAGAATCAGAACTTTCATGATATGTAGCATAATATTTTTCTATTTAGTAATTTGCAATTTTGTCATCTGGAAGGAAATTGCTAAAATCATCCTGGTAAAAGTTTATCTATAAAATTCGTAATACATCCATATGCCAAAATTTCCAACGGAAGAATGGGCAAACCAGTATGTCCAAAAACTAAACAACAATGCTTCTTATAAAGTATCAGGAAAGAATTGGGAGGGCTCCATAACTTTTGTAATTGAACATGATAATGGTCTAAATCAGGATGCATTCCTCTACCTTGATCTCTTTCATGGAGAATGTAAAAATTATATTTTTTCATTCCAAAAAGAAATTCTTCCACAGTCTGAATTTAAGTATGTTGGAAAATATTTAAATTGGTTAAAGCTCATTGACGGAAAGATAGATCCCATCCATGGCATTCTTACCGGGAAATTCAAGCTTGAAGGATCAATGTTCAAGATAATGAAATTTACAAAGGCTGCAAAAGAAATGGTGAGCACAGCATCCCTGGTCCCAAAGGAATGAGAATTTATTATTTATTTTATTAATATGGTGATAAGATGGAGAAAATTGGAAACTTCATAAATGGAAAAGTTGACAGGGAAGGAAATGAAATAGATCTGTTCAGCCCTATAGATGGCACACTATTTGGGAAAGCAGTTTCAGCCGATGAAAATAAAACACGTGAGGCAATTGATGCCGCAGAAGAAGCACTTAACAAATGGGAGAAAACAACAGTGAAAGAAAGACAGGAAATACTCTCTAAACTTGTCTCTATAATTGAAGAAAAGAAAGATAGGTATGCATGGCTGGAGAGTTCCAATACTGGAAGGACAATGAGGCAGAGTATATTCATGGATGTTACTGTGGCCATTGAACATATGAGGTACTTTTCAACTACAGGTGAATTCAGAGAATCAAGAAAAATTAAACATCCAGAGTATCCTGGAACACATGGCATAGTGGAATACAGACCAATGGGCGTTGTTGCCGGAATAGTACCATGGAACGTTCCATTGTTGATGTCAGTCTGGAAAATAATGCCTGCACTTCTTACAGGGAACACAGTTGTACTGAAACCAAGTCATTTTACACCTGCTACGGCATTTGAACTTGCTGGCGATCTGAACGCAGCTGGTCTCCCACCTGGAGTAATGAATCTTGTAACAGGTGAGGGTTCAGTTGTTGGAAACACTCTTTCTAGAAGCAGTAAAGTAAGATTGTTAAGCTTTACAGGCTCCACTAATACCGGAAGACGCGTGAGCATTGAGTCAGCAGGCACATTCAAGAAACTTGTTATGGAACTTGGAGGAAAATCACCCAACATAGTGTTCAGTGACGCTGATATTGATAGAGCTGCAAAAGGTGTTCTTTTTGGTATTTTTCTTCATTCAGGGCAATTATGTGAGAGTGGCAGCAGGTTGCTTGTTCATTCCGACATAAAGGTAAAGCTTCTTGAAAGGATCAAATACTACATGGAGAGAATGATAGCAGGCAATCCATTAGATATGAACACAGATATTGGTGCTATTACAACTTCAAGGCAAAGAGACAGGATCAATACAATGTTTAAGGAAGGTCTTGATTCAGGTGCCACTTTATTCTATTCAAAAAACATACAAGGCATGGTTCCTGAGAAAGGGTTGTATTTCTCACCTTCAATACTTACAGATGTTCATAATGATATGGATGTTGCGAGAGAAGAAATATTTGGCCCAGTACTTACAGTCACTGAATTTGCGAATGAACAGGAAGCTGCTGACATTGCAAATGATTCCAGGTATGGTCTGGCTGCAGGCGTATGGTCCAGAAACAAAAAAGTTGCAAAGGAGTTTGCAGACAGGATAGAATCGGGCACTGTGTGGATAAATGATTACCATATGATCTCGGCTGCTGCGC
>JAKAYH010000340.1 GCA_021826835.1 Thermoplasmata archaeon
TATCTGACGGGCGCACTGTAGAAGAGGCCATATCAAACATAAGGGAAGCTATCCGGGGGTTTATAGACGACATGAATGCAGATGGAGAGCCCATTCCCCACGACATAGACATCATTGGAAACATTGAACTCAATGCCTAAACTTCCATCTGTTTCTGGAAAAGATACCGTTAAAGCACTTTCTAAAGGTTGATTTAGACTTAGGAGTCAGGTTGGAATTACGAAAAATAGCCACAAAATTTAACATGGATAACAGTCCGTATGCAAGATATGAAAATGGGTCCTTGGTGTGGATTGGGTTCCGGTGGTCCGAGTGATCCGTTTAATGTGCTAAATTTATTTTGCAGATGCTTTAATCTAAGAAGACAAAGTCTTTTCCTCACTCCGGCGGGCAATCAATGTGCATTTAGCTATGTGTAAGTTGAGGTGCATTTGTTTTGATATTCAATAATCATCAGTTGTATGTTTCGTGCTTTTATATGAATCAACTTTCATTAGCATTTCATAAGCTATTTAGGATGCCTTTATGGCCTTGATCTCTTTTAGGAGAACCCTCCTTTTCTTAATAGACTCAGGATTCAACAGATCATAAACACGATCCAATAGAGATGCGTTGAATCTATCCCTATTACTATTGCTTCCGACGAAATAGCTTCTTGCTCCTCTTGCATGATATATAAGGCTGGTGTGCTGCACATAAGACTCACCAGCCAATAGAACGAAATAGGTTACTTTATTGCTAGGCAATTTGGAAACGCACTACATTTTAATCTCTCAGGATATGAGGAAAATTGTGATCCGATCAACTTCAAAAAATTTTACCAAATTCGTTACTCGTGCTGGTGTATTAGCGACAATCCTATTGTTTCCTTGGTCTACGTTATTAAAATTAAGTCAAGAAAGTGATTATGACACTATTAAACCTCTGTATACTCAACGTTTAAATTCTTTAAATCCATATTTATTATTTTATATGATTTCGAATTCTGGCTGTCTATGAATACCAAATCAGTGAATGAGTTCATGGAAAGTACCTCCCCTTTAAACTCAGAACCCCGTATTTTAGTTATTAGTTCTAAGACCCTTTGACCGGAGGCATTTATAATAAGCCAATCTTCTACTATATACTCTATCAATTCAGGCGTTGTACTGATACTGAGATCATCTTCAACTCTGTAATAATTTGCGATTTCGATGCTCTTACCCTTCAATCTAAAGAAAAAGTCATCGATTGGCTCTTTCTTCGATTTCGTACATTTTATGTTTTTATCAACAGTTACACTGACAACTGAGCTCCAGGGTATTTCTCTGTGGTATGTGTTTTCGAGATCAAGTTCCATGTTATTACCTATTCCAATAAGACATCCTGAAACTATTTCTTCCCTCAGGCCAACGATCAAGTTCACCTGAGCATTTTCCTCCTTGATAAATTTCGAAAATGCCCATATTATTAAATCATTTTTAACGTTCAACTCCTTCCAGATTACCAAAATAGAGAGACCAATAAGAAGTACAATGATTACTATGCCAGAATATATATTCTGCGACACCACAGTCAAAGTATTAATGGGACCAATAATTAATAACAATAAAAAAAAGACGATCAGAACAAATACAATTAAGTTGATAGTCTGCTCTATGACGAAAATAATCGCCGAAATTGTTCTTTTTAAAGCAGTGAAAGGATAATCACTCCAATTTTTTTTCAAGTTGAAAACCGTGAAGTCGTCTTCTATGGAGTAGAATGCGAATAAAAATGAATAATCCAGAGGGACTATAGGAATATACGCTATTCCTAAGTTATTATAAAATATTACATTGAATAGTATTACAGCTATAATCGCTAAAGGTAGGGTAAAAAGGGCAGGCAAAATCCTATATCTAACTGACTTTAAAGGTATCCTCAAATCAAAAGGGTTTATCTGCTTAAAAAAAGATGATGTGTAAGTATTTCCTCTTTGTATTTGATCTATAATTTTTTTTCGAGCAATTATATTTTGTCTTTTAAACGTGTCTAATTTTGTTTTATCCGGATTGGGAAATTTTTTAAACCTTTCATATATTACTGAAATTGAGCTAATTATGGTTAAAGCTGAAATAATATAATCAACAATAGTGGAGAAACCCAAGTTTAGCAACGTAGACATAGAATCGTTCTCCGTTTATATTTTTAACCTTCAGATGTGTTTATTTCCTAAAATTTTAGGGATGCATGTAGTATTTCGTCCAAAATTACGTCTGATCTTAACCACCCAATTGCAATCAGTTTAGCGTTGCCTCAAATAATCCGTCTAAACAACACATTAGTCTGAACTTTGCCATGAAAATATTATATTTCTTTTAAACATAACCACTCAATAAAGAATAGTGCTCCCGGAGTGATTTACTGCAAATATTGTGGCTCTTCGGATTTACTGGGAATACTGCTTCGCATGGACTCCCGTATTTCACCTCGGACGATAGGCGCAACTTTCTGGGTTTGGAGGTAGTTACTGTGGATTTAAAGGATCAGGAAATTCTATATCATATCCATATTATTATTGCAAGAAATGCTGGGAAACAGATGCTAAAGGATCTGTGAGTCCATAAAATCATAAAATCCCAACTATTGACTGTCACATACAAATATGAAATTTCAGACAAACACCTCATTAATCCATAACAGATATCTTGCAATTTCTACCGTAATGGCCAAATTGTCATAGTAGTCATCGGAATGATAGTCACTTTTCGATTTGTATTCGAAATAATCATAAACAAACGCTCTAATCTAACCCAAAATCCATATATCTATAACGATCACAACTTTGCCAATAGAGAATTCAATTACTTTGTTAACTCTTAGAGTCGATCCTGCAGAATTCACTAAAGAAAACTACATTTTAAAATAGAACCCGAGAAGCAAGTATAGCTCTCCAAGGTAAAGTAAATACTTGTACCAATGATTAAGGTTTAAACGAGTTAGAATTCCAGTATCATGTCTTTGTTCCGCTACCTGTTTCCTCTGTCTTCCGTGCATCTGAAGAGTGCTCAACAACAAATTTCTTCTTTTTTGCATCCCCATGTTTCTGGTGTTCACTTAGTGGTCCGTAGTCCTCATGGATTATTCTACTTTCATCAGTATGTACAACTTCGTGATAAGTATCTTTTTCTCTATCAATCTCATACGATCTTTTGACCCATTCTTTGCTTGACCCACTAAAGCTATCACCTTTTTTCATCTCAAAGACGGGCTTTCGTATCCCTTTTTTCTTCACCTTGAACTTTAACTCCTCATGGAGTTCAAGTTTGTCTTTTAGCTCTATTGTGGTAATATTCACTACCATGAAACGAAATTTCTTATTAATATATATGTTTGTTTATATTGTATTTAGGCTGATATTTTGTGTGTTTTCGTCTTTATGATTGTGTACAGATTTCTGTGTAAATATAAACCATGAATGGAAAATTCATGAAAAGAAAAAGGATACCTCCTTGAAGAGAAGTAAGGAGGTAAAACATACATGGAAGACATAGATAAAATTGTATCGGAAGTCGGTAACTGGTCAGTCTGTTGTGCTTAACAATTTCATCCCGGTTTGAAACTTCTTTTGATAATTGATGGAGTGTCTTCTATGAAATTCTTACCTCTCAACTTTGATGTGTAATATACAGAGTATATCCTTGTATATATCCCGGCTCCTTTCTCTGATCTGGATCCACCTGAGACCTTCCTGTATATCACGGAAGATCTGAGAGCTCTCTCCGCCCTGTTGTTTGTCGGTTCAACATCAGGATCGATGAGATCGGAA
>JAKAYH010000341.1 GCA_021826835.1 Thermoplasmata archaeon
CAGAGACCCGGCTTAGCTCAGTTGGTAGAGCGGCGGACTGTAGAGGAGTTTCCATGAAGGATATGCCGCCGTAATCCGCAGGTCTCTGGTTCGAATCCGGAAGCCGGGATATTCTATTTATTCCAGAGGAATTTTTCAATTTACCTGGGCGCTTACTCCGCAAAGGTCAATTTGACATCATCAAGCCCATTTTATAACTCGAGTTAGAATCATATTAACGCGCTTCATCCACTATCTAATATACTCATAATTTTCGAAACTATTGAAAAATACGTTTTTGAGCGGGATCCTGTTGAATGCTTGAATAAAATTTTATATATCAAATTAATGTATCATATGGTTTGCCATGCAGCATAATGTCCCATTTCGAGTTTTCGTAAGGAATCATAAATGGCAATTTATGGCAATGTTTGTGGCTTTCGGTTTTATCTTGTCGTTAATCGGATGGCAGCTTGTTGCCAATGAGCATTCCTTGACTATACCCTCTGGTAGAATACCTCCTTCAAATTATGGTTCTTTTCTGGGAATCAACAATACAACCTATCCAAACGAATTTAACGTAACCTCTCAAAACTTCGTTGCTGCTTTCTATCTGATGCCAGGTGGGCCAAGAGTGATAGAGCCAGGCTATACTTCCCATGTTTATCTCGGTATTTCGGTATGCAAAAAAAGAGTATCCGAGCCATATACAGGAATTAAATTCAGCATTGAAAATGCAAACTTTAGCATCGGCAGTTACGATATTTCGCAATATTCATCGGTCTCGTACTTGCATCATGGAGATAATGAAACTTTGTGGTTATCGTTCCAAGTGACAATTCAGAACCCAGCCCTGGAAGGACAAAACTATTCCGCATTCTATAATGTGACTGTTCTCCCAATCTTATTTTTCGGACCTTTTCAATTCAACCAACCGACCCTTACTCTAAGTTCTGGTACTGTATACCCATGGTTTCATATAGCAAAAGTAGTAGCAACATGATTGATCGTGTCAGGTCTGAAAACTAAATATCCTGTGAATATTGATAAGAGGGTGTTTAGCTCCGATGTGCAATATAAAATTCAAACGATCTAGCCGTAAAATTGTAATGATCATTTATCTCACAAGGTCTATTGCCTCCTGATCTGTGAACGAGCCGCTATAAGGTAACGCTGCTATCAGTTATTCCCGGTTTTTAACATGAAATAAAATAGTGCGGAAGTCTATACAGCCAGATTATAGATGCAAAAGCTGCCGCTCTTTTTCTACAGATACCTTAGCTCAAGGTTTCTTGGAAGCATTGTGTACAATGCATTTATGATTTATTTCCTTTGGGAACTGGTAGTTGCGTTCAAATCAGTATTCCTAGCTGGCCTCATACCGACAATTGCTTTGGCTGCCGATCTTGTTACTGCAGTCCCTGTTGGACATCTTATTGACAGGTATAACAGCACAAAACTTGGTATGTTGTCTTCGGTGCTTTTGCTTTTTGGCATCGGTTTGCTGGTCACTCACCAGACTATTTATCTTGTCTATGCAGCGACAGTCTTTGTTTCTATAGGCGTGATGATGAAGGGAGACGCCATATCCGCAACCATCAAGAAACACCTCGATCAAGAACAATTTACTGCTGCAAACCAGAACCTGCAGGGTGCTGGATTCGCCTCGTCACTGATTGGTACGGTTTTCGGTGGAGCGTCAATAATTTTTCTGCGGGAATCCTTCGTATTCGTATTGCTAGCGCTATCGATAACGGCATTCATTCTTTCCTTCCCGATTCCTGAACAAGCGAACGAGGGACAAAAAGAGACAGCGCTGTCAGGGTTAGCTTCATCCATTGGATTCATTAAGAAGATAGTAGGTTTTTTGGCCGTGGGATTTGTGCTTAACGGCCTTCTCATTTCCCTCGATGTATATTCCTCTGGCCTGTTTCACCTGGTCTTGAAGGCCAGCCCCATCTATTATACGTTATTTGTCTCCTTTCTTTCTATTGGCGGCATCATTGGGGCAGTCATATTGGGCAAAATTCAAAAATATGTGAATACGGCTTACAGAGTATCTTTTCTCATTCTATTGTTTTCCCCGGCAATACTCTTCATTGCTTTGAGCAGGACTGCTATAGGTGACATCGCAGATTCACTTTTGATTGGCATTCTGATTCCTGTAATAAACATCCCACTTCAGGCAAATCTCATGAAGATAGTTCCGAGAAACATTTACGGCAAAGTAATGGCTTTCCTCAGAGTATTTTTGGGCGGTGCAACTCCCGCCATGGCAGCGGTCTTTTCTTTCATGGCGTTATTTATGCAGGTAAATATCATTCTCCTCTACATTGGGATAATTGTTTTCCCAATCGGTACCCTCGCATTTCTGGTATTGCCAAAATTCTTTGAAATGGCAAAGGATGAATCCGCGAGTACTGATAATACATCTGGTACTTGATGGAGAAAACCAGGTTCCTCAATATGAATTATTTCTCCCTATTGGCTTGAAGCTGCGGCTATTATTCTGCTTATGGCACTCATTGTTCCCTGCGACATGTGATCACGCATCTTCGCTTTGAAAATATTGTAAGGGAAGCTGAAGCGTACGTTCCATTCTACCCTTACTAGTCTTTCATTCTCGCGAGAAGAGATGGATACAGTTTTCTCACCTTTGAAAGGGCCCCTAACATAAATTTCCTTTGCAGTCTTTCGGTCACCATCATAGATAAAGTCCACGACGCCCTTAGCCGGAAATGCGAACCTTATCTGGTACCTTTCTCCTTCAATATTTTTGATCCACCTTGTGCCATGCCAGAACTGTGGAATTCTCGAGGCAGATGAGATAATCTCCCACAGTCCCTCCTCCCGGGCTGGGGTATTAACTTCAAAAACTTCGTGAAACAAATTACCCATTATTGTCAGTGGCGAGCATTGAAGATCACTTAATGAAGTTGATTGATTATAAAGAAAGAACTCTTCGTGTGCAATTGAGCAGACATCTGTATGAATAAAGTTTGGCGCTTCAAATAATAGTTAGTTTAAGACCTTACGTTTACATTGGAGCCACTTTAGTTATAGAAATTCTTTTATTAGGTAGTTTATCTGCACTGATTACATTTAATCGCCCACAACATGATTAGTTTAACATAACACTGCATGGAGAAGTAAAATCAAACATTCGCTGTTTATTAATTTGATGAACAAGACAAATTCACATTTTTCACTTTCTATTTCACAAATCAATTGGAAGTGATTTAATTGCCTACCCTGCATCAGATAATGGAAAATAGGCTATCAAGATTCAGTGACATCACTGCATTTGCAGATCCTTGAGACAATTATTGAAATGTATTTCTGTTGATTTGTAGTGTTATGATTTGGCAAAGATACGTTATAATAGGTTTCGCTTATTAACAACTTCATGAACAAAGATATCAATAATACTGCCAATTTGAATTCCGACGGTCTTTCTTTCTTCAGGAAAAATTCAAAAGCATATGCCGACAGCGAGTCGCATAAATCTGGAGATGATCTATCAGTCCTGGTTGAACGGCTTCCCGCTGGTGATGGGATGAATGCGCTTGATGTCGCAACTGGCACCGGATTTACTGCATTTCGTCTGGCACAAACTTACAAGTTGGTGGTGGGGCTCGATGTTACAGGTGAAATGATGCAGGAGGCCAGGAACATTTCCACCGAAAAGAAATTGGATAATATTGTCTATGTACTTGGAAGATCAGAAAGAATGCCCTTTTTAGACCATACATTCGATGTCGTGACATGCCGAAGAGCAGCTCACCATTTTACAGATAGAGAAGGATT
>JAKAYH010000342.1 GCA_021826835.1 Thermoplasmata archaeon
AGAGAAATTATACTGCCTATTGTGTCTGGGATGTTGACTTCCCTTAATGTAAAATCCCTTAATTTTGCCATTTCAGAATGTTATCGGTACGTAGCCTTCCTGAAGAGCCTTAGCAAGTACTTCTCCTGCAGGTTCCAGAGTTATGTTCCTTGATTTTAGAGACTCTGAAATCTTCTTGTTATCTGCAATAAATACACATGCTGTTTTATAAATGCCAGCTTCCGTTGCCTCTCTGAGCATAGCATCAATCATGTCATCTCCCTTAGCTATCATTTCCTGAGATGGCCCAAAGAAAAGAACCCTTACATCAGATACACGATTCTTCTGCTTCATGTTTATTGCCATCCTCAATCCAGTTAATGCTTTTTCCTTCTGCTCCAGGCCACTGCTTATTATGAATATGATTTTTGTGTCTGTCATGCTAGTGAATTAAGTTAATATATAAAAATTATAAGTAGCTCTAAACTCTGAATTACGGATCAACCATATGAATGATAAATAATTTAATAATATGCTCTTAATTCAGAAAACCATGAAATCTGTTACAGTTAAAGCTTCAGCACATCCCACGATGGGTATTGTCCTACTCGGTGGACTTTCAGATCCAGTTTTGAGGCTGCCTTACCATAACTCAGCTGGAATCTGCTATTCCCTGGCAGATAAAGAATCTATTGCAGAAACCTCCCTCACGATAACTGATGATGAAATGGAAAATACACTGAATGGTGAAAGGATTAACACAGAGGATACAAGATCACCATTTAAGTTCATAGATTTATATAAAAATCAGATAAATAAAAAATATAAAGGAAACATTTACTTCAACTCAGAAAATCGGAACATAATAAGTGGTAGTTCTGATGCAGGAGCAGCTGCTCTTGGTAAGTGCATATCGTGGATTCTTCCTGATATAAATAATGATGAACTTGAACTGAACATGAGAAAAGTGTCTGAGAGTGCCGGCAGGAGTTATTACGGAGGCCTGACAGTTACAGAAGGAATACATAAGCCGTTAACAAGACAGATACTGGATGAGACAAAATTCAATGAATATAGAATCCTTAGTGTTGTATTTCCCCATAAGAGGAAGCCATCTGATGATATCCATTTCAATCAGCCAAAGTCAGATTATTACAAAAAAAGGATATTGAATGCTGACCAAAACGTGATCACTCTTAAAGAACTGGCAGAGAAAAACGAAATAAGGAAAATATTTGAGCTTGCAATGAGAGATACAGACGATTACCATTACCTGAACAGCCTTGTAGATGTAAAGATAGTTACAGACGAAATGAAGTCCCTGATGGAAAGAGTGCAGGAGATCAGAAGAAAATTCTGGGTCACATACATTGTGACTGGTGGGAACAGTGTTTTCCTTGTTTCAGATAAGAAAAATGTCGAAACTGTAAAGGATATAGCTCTGGATCATTCAAAAGAGATTTACCTGTTAAAGGTTGCAGGCGGGGCTAGAATTATTGAACCCCGTAATTGAAATATGAGTTCAGCAATAGGAAAGAATAAAAAGCTTAATTGTATTAGGATTCTGAATGGCCGAAAAGAAGGATGGTTTCCAATCAGGGGCAGGTTTAATAAGGTATTTTGATGAAGAAGAAATCACAGGACCAGCGCTTGACCCTAAACTCGTTATATACATAGGCATAGCAATGGCCGTGGTTGTTGAACTGGCAAAAGTCTTCTGGCCCATTTGATCCAGCGTTGACATTCATATTCTTAAATCACAGTAAAAACCTAAGACTGATTTTGATCAATAATAAAATGAAGGTTTATGCTTCCCTATACTGTTCATGATTTTTATTTTTAATGATTAGTCATCTTGAATAAAACAATAAAATCTCCTTCTGGTATCGCTGAGGCAAGTTTTAACACTTATCAACGATTCCTCCCTTAAGTGTTTCAAAGAACCCATTAGAGCCCTCTTTGAAAGCCCGGTTTCCTTCATAAGTGTCTTAACATCTGCTATTTTTATACTCTTCAAGGTTATTAATATGAGTCTTGATGAGGGTGTGAGTTCCTTAAATTTTTCTTCGCTTAACGTAAAACACCGATTATTTCATAGGTATAAATCTTACTTCATTTCAGAGAAGATAAATAAAATACAATAGGCGATATCGTGGATTTAAAATTGAAGACTTTGAACGGTAAGAAATATGAAATTATATCTGCTGAACTGAATGGCTAAAGATAATCAAAACACGATGTTTATTCCCAAGATCGGGACAAAAAAAGTTAAAATTTTATTCACGATGAAAATGCAAATGTTTTTTAAACCAGATGAATTATGATTATTCTATATGAAACCAGTGATAAAGGAAGATAAAGCAGTGAGCGAAATAATTGGTGCTATTCTCCTCTTTGCCATAGCCTCAGTGCTGTTGACAAGTTTTATTTTATGGTATGTGCCTAGCACTGGTACAAATAATGATCTATCGTATCAAAGTTCAACACAGAATGCATTTTCATCTCTGGACTCAAAGATGATCAATCCATCGGTGACTCCGGGAAGCGGTATTTCGCAAAGTTTCTCTCTTGGAATAAGTGGAACACCCCCATTTACACCATCACAGAGTACAAATCTTTACTATTCAAACAACTTCAATGCTAACCTCTCCTATGGAATGAATGTAAATTATACAAATATAGTCACAAAGAAAACTGTATCAGTTGCAGCATGTGCCAATGCAAGCGTTAGTAATATATTGGACAATAACTATGTGTCGTCACAATTTAAATATGCAGTCAACTTTCAAGAAACCGGTCTTCCAGCTGGATACTATTGGACTGTTACATTAGGGGGCGTACAGGAGTCTGGAAGTCCTGTGGGATCGCACTATGCGGATACAATTTCTTTCAGTCTTTCGAGAGGTACTTACAGCTATACAATTTCAACAAATAATAAAACAGACAGGGCTAGTCCAGCAGGAGGAACAGTAAAAGTATCTAATCAAGGAGTAACTATGCCAGTACAATTTACAAACGCAAACAATTCAGCTGGATTAAGTATAGTTGCAGCAGCATATGGACCGTCGAAAGACACTAATGCCATTAACACTGCCAATTTTGTTGGAGTTGTGGAACAGGCTAACACCTGTGATATTACATACCCAAACTACTGGTTGAATAATTCTGCACACCATTTTTATGCCACTTCTGTTAATTATTATCCTCTTGCTTCACAGCAATTTTTTGTCTATCAACCAGATACACCAATTAGTTATGTTGAATTCTATCTTGAACCAAATATAGTTTATTACGAACAGGAATTTCAGGGCGATGCTGGGATATTTATTTCTATTAGTCATTCCCCATTTGGAATAGGGGTTAAAAATAGTAACACGTCAGTTTTGGTTAAACATACGACAGGATCAAACTCATTTACGTCTAGTGATATCCTAGAGAACATCTCTTTTCCTAACGGTGGACCAAATTTAGATCCAAACGGGAAGACATCAACCTATTATTTGAATTTTTTTGAAGCAGTAAATGAGAGCCAAAGTACAAAACTTGCAAAAGGGGATGGAAGTTTAAATTTTGAAAACAAAAAAACTGGTTATGGCTATGGACCAAATGAATTTATTGCAACCATATCAGACCCAAGCCTATCTGTCAATAACGGCATTTCATATTACTATGAAGCTACGGTGGATGCTATTTGTAGTGGTGGAGACCCGTTTTTTGGTTATTATGGACCTACATATTTTCATCTTTCTTCAGAACAGTTAGTGCAAAGTTATAGTAGCTATTATTTTCTGTTAGGGTA
>JAKAYH010000343.1 GCA_021826835.1 Thermoplasmata archaeon
TTCCGATCTATTGATAACATAAAATTTTCCGGGATGGTTGATGACAAAACCCTTTTCAAAGAATATGGTAGATCAGATATCTTTCTCTACCCCACAAGATGGGACTCGCTTCCAACAACAATACTGGAGGCTTTGTGTTCAGGGTTATATATACTTACTAGTGAGTCCTTAAAACCAAGTTTCAAGGAAGAATACCAGATGAAATACATGGATTTTTTTAAGATTTCGGCTGAGGATATTTCTAATAAAATAGAGCAAACCATTGATAATATACAAACATATAGACAAATAAGGAATGATATTTCATCTTCTTCCATCAATAAATATGGTATAAGCAGTGTGGAAAGGAGGTTTGAAAAAATAATAATGGACCTTGTTGAAAGGTATAATTAGCTTATTTCTCTAACTAACTCCGCATGAAATAATTTTGAGTCCCATTCTAACCATTATACTTTACTATTTCTATCTAAATATTACTATACACATATTAATAAAATTAAATTTTCCTCAAAAAGAATAAATACCTTCCACCAATCTGCGTGTTGAAACTGATGAAAACATATCTAAAGGTAACATTTTCAAGCGAAGGTGCAAAACCCAGTGAAATCATTAATAGACTCAGATCGCTTGGATTTAAACCACTCATAGGTGAACAGGATCTTATTTATGAGTGGGGTGAAAATGCAACCACAGAAGATTCCATATGGTTTGCCGATAAAATTCAAGCCACGTTAGAGGGATTTAAAGTTCTTTTCCAAATAGAAACCCTGAATGATTAATCTAATACGATCCTTCTTATATCACCGCAGGCAATACAGGTAATTTTCAATGTTTTTGCAGTTATCCTAATCCTGCTGTTATCCTTGTAAAGCCTTTTACAGTTTTTACAGTATAGTAACTTTATTCTTCTTGGTATGGTTACGTCAGATCTAAGGGCAATTTTTTCCATCAATATTAGATAGCGTTTACTTAAAACTGGTTCTTTATTGGCACAAACATTGCTCAAGGTGAACATGTTGTTTATCCTCAAATTTGCTATTTTTTTTACTTCAGACCTGTCCTTCAACGAACACAAAGAATTAAATTGTATATAAAATTTGAAGATATGATTAAGAGAGTTATTCTGGACATAGATGGAACCATAACTGATATGGCATTACAGATTTCTCCCAATACAATAAAAATGCTTAGAATTGCAGAAGAAAAAGGAATTGTAATTGATCTTTGTAGTGGGAACGTTTTACCGGTAATGGTTGGAATCAGAAATATCATTGGCCTAAAAGGAAATCTTGCTGGAGAAAATGGCGGGATCATACTTGCTAACAATAATATTAGAACAGATTTCAGTAAAGAGGTGCCTTTAAAAGTCCTGAGTCACTTGAAAGCTAAATTTAATGTAACTGAACCGATAACAAATCGCTGGAGAGAGACTTCTGTTGCCTTTTACTACTCCGGAAATCCAAATTTGATAAAAGATTATGTGAAGGAATTTAATGTGGTCATTCAAAACAGTAAATTTGCCTATCACATACTTAACCATAATCAAGATAAAGGTAATGCTGTTGAAGCGTTCCTAAACATTTTAAAGATAAGGAAGGATGAGGTTCTTGTCTGCGGTGATTCTGAGAATGATATTTCCATGTATATGGACGGGGTACACAAGGCAGCACTCTCAAATTCAGTCGACATATTAAAAGATAAATCTGAATTTGTTGCCAAGAGAGAGTTTGGTGAAGGCGTGGTTGAGGTTTTAGACCACTTCGGGCTTCTTTAGCGGTATATATTTGCCGAAATGATCTTCAATCAATTCTCTTCCTTGCAAAGCAATTTCTCCCCCTAATATTACATCCTTTGGAAAAATAGCTTCAAATCCGTGAAACGGTGTGAATGGATTTTTGGAATGCAATTTTTCCTCGCTTATCCTCTGTATTGATGAGAAATCAACTGTGAAAAAATCAGCCTGATACCCTTTTTCAATCAACCCTTTCTTAATGCCAAAAAGGAGTGGTGGGGTTTCTATGGCCGTTTTCACAAATATTGAGAGTGGGACGATCTTTTTTCTTATAAGTGCTAATATTAAAGGCACTCTTGTCTCTACTCCAATCATACCAGATTTGGCATATTTTAATTCTCCCTTATCGCGTTCTGTGTGAGGTGCGTGATCAGATGAAAGGACATCGATCTTTCCATCAAGATATGCCTGGAAATTCTTCTCTCTTATCTTCTCATCTCTGATTGGAGGATTTACCTTGCCCCAAGAATTTTCTAATTTTTCACATGACAAAAGCATGTGCTGTGGAAGTATCTCAGTTTTAAATGTCTGATTTTTTATTAGTTCAACATTGTTAAAGTCACTCAAATGTGCCATAATCTTCCTGGATATCCGGAATTTGTTAAGCTTATCTACAGCTATTCTTTCACATTCTGTATTTCTTGATATACTGTGATCACACATGTTATTCAAAGCTACGTTGCTTTTCTTTAAGCATTCACCTGACTCTCCATGGAATACAATATTTTTCCCAAGATTATCCAGTGAAGATTGAATCTTTTCATCTATGTTTTCTACGCCTTTTGCATTGGTACTTTCTCCCATGTATATTTTTACACCTACAGATTCCTCGTGAATGACGGTTTCGTTTCCTCCATTAAACATAGAATATAAACCATAATCACAAAATGATCTTCCCTTCAGTGCGTTTCTCTTACTCTCATAAACTTCATAGTCAACTATAGGAATCATATTATTTGGCATATCAAAAACTGTCGTTGTCCCTCCAAAGATTGCAGATATGCTACCTGTGGTAAAATCCTCTTTTTCTGTTTCCCCCGGGTCTCTGAAATGAACGTGCATATCGGTTGAACCTGGAAACACTGCATTTTCCAGTTCCACTACTTTAGCATTATTCCTAAATTTCGATATTTCTGATATCTTCCCGTTGCTTACTCCAATATAAAGATCGTCGAAAATGCCCTTTCTATAAAATTTTCCATGAAAATAAATGTCAGAATAACTTTCTTTTGCCATTATACACCCCTCTTCGTTCCCCATATAATTTTATGAAGCTGAGGTAGAACTCTCACATTTAATCTATCATCCAGAACTTTTTCCACAAGCCATTTCAGATCTGTTCCCCAAGCAGGTTGCAATAGAATTTCTGCCTTGCTTTCCCATTGCTTTATAAACGATAGTGCGTAGATATAATCTCTTTCATCGCTTATTACGAATTTTACATAATCATTCTCCCTGAGTAACTTAAGATTTTCCTTATAAAGAGAATCCTGCTCCCCGGAAGATGGTGTCTTGATGTCCATATCTATATACGTTCCCACTATTTGCACAACCTTCTCCACGCTCAGCGATCCCCCTGTTTCCAGAAGTACATTTTTTCCCATTAAAGTGCACTCTTTCATGAATTGTATTGCCTCGCGTTGAAGCATTGGCTCACCGCCGGTAAAACATACCCAGTCTTCGGTTATATTTTTAATATCTGAAATCAGAGTGTCCAATGAAACCTCTTCTCCTCCAGAAAATGTATAAGTGGAGTCACACCATTTGCATCGTAGATTGCAGAGATTCGTCCTGACGAAATACATAGGTATTCCAATGTATTTCCCTTCTCCCTGAATACTGTGAAATCTTTCCGTCAAAAGCAATTCATGATCCTCCTATCATTTCTACTGAAACCATATTCGTTTTCCTGATTCAGCCAGCTTCGTCCTACCAAATTCTTTCATTGTTAATACGGTGCTAAGATCGAATGTGGGACCATCTGT
>JAKAYH010000344.1 GCA_021826835.1 Thermoplasmata archaeon
TCCGTTAAATTCCCTAATTCCATAGGATAGTCGAAAATAGTAGGACGGAAACATATCGTTGATTATTTCCGTCAATGGATTTCCATAAAGATTCCTCATCTTTATTGCGTAAGCTTTTTTCCGATCGAGCCGAGAAGTATCTATTTTATGATTCAGAAATTCATCTATGTCAAGAGCCAGTCTCCAGTCAGTACTGAGGAGATGCTGCGCTTCTGTCTTCCCTATAGTATAAAAATTAAAGCCAGTTCTTGGCACCTCATCCATCTCTTTTACTATTACGTTAGATGGTGTCTCGATTGAAAAATCACCATATTTTACCAGTGCAATCTGATCGAAGAACTTGGAATTCCACTGCAACCATAAATCTAAAGGAAAATCAAGTTCCTTCCAATTGGAAGTGGCAAATGCATATGCTCCTACTGTATCCACAATTACACATTCATTCGCTATATTTACAAATTTCCAATTGAGTTATTCCTTATACGATGCTATTTCTCAGGGAAATATTGTGCTGAGCTAATATCCCTTCTCCTTTGCAAATGCCATAAATGTTCGTACCCAGAGGTCTAAGCTCCCTATATCATATCTTTTTCCGTTTATTCTTTGCCCATAGATTTCTTGAGTTGTTAGCATCATGTTCAAAGAATCTGTCAACTGAATCTCTCCGTTCCTTCCGGGTTCTGTTACTTTAATGAAGTCATAGATTTCACTTTTTAATATGTATATTCCAGTAATTCCAAGATTACTCGGGGCATCTGCCTTAGTTGGTTTTTCTATGAACTTGTTAATTTTAAGAATTCCCGGTTCGGTTTCTTCTCCACCTACTACACCATAGTTTATTACATCATCATATGGAATCTCTTCGAGAGCTATCAGAGGCTTTGCAATCCTATAATAGGTTTCCAATAAATGACTTGTGACTGTTGAGGAATCAAATGATTGGTAGATTGTATCTCCAAGTAAAACCAAAAAATCCTCATCCCCGGTGAAATTTCTTGCATAACTTATGGCATCAGCAAGGCCCTTCTGTTCTTTTTGCCTCACAAAATAGATATCTGGAAAATCATATTCGCCATTAATGTCAAGTTCTTCATCCATCTTATGCCGATCAAAATAATTTATTATTGCCTCCTTACCTGCACCCACTATAATCAATATCTCATCTATTCCAGAGTTTATAGCTTCACTAACAACATAATGAATTACGGGCTTGCTCATTATTGGCAACATTTCCTTTGGCTGTCCACGGGTAAGAGGATACAACCTTTTACCCATCCCTGCTGCTGGGATCACGCATTTCTTAATTCGTGGCATTTAGCCCTACCCCATAATCAAGTTTTACAGTTTTATCATCAATGATTCTTCTCAAATCTATGATGTGTTTATCCTTTACTCTTTTAAGAAAGTCTGAAAATGATGGCCACTCAGTTGCCACTATAACAAATTCAGACCACTCTAACGCCGTTTCTACTTCTGTAAATAAATCTAATCCATTAAATTGCGATGTCACTGGATCAAAGGCCTTGATGCTGTCATATCCCCTACGTTTTAATTCCATTATGAGCTCAACAGACTTACTCTCTCTGAGGTCTCCCGTATTTTCTTTGAAAGACAACCCCAGCACAATTATCCTGGAACTTTTGTCCGTAATTATTTTTTCGATCCTGTTGACAAGGGAACGGATACGATCCTCATTATAATTTACCGTGCACTTGATTATTGACAATTCCACACCCACATCCTCGGCAAATGAGACTATTGCTCGGGTATCTTTTGGAAAGCAAGACCCCCCATATCCAGGTCCAGCATTGAGAAACGCCCTTCCAATCCTTTTATCCATACCCATACCATCAGCAACTACTTTTATATCTGCTCCTGGAATTTTTTCACATAGATCAGCCATCTGATTAATAAACGATATTTTCGTAGCTAGAAATGCATTGCTGGCATACTTTATAAGTTCAGCATTCTCGTTTGTCGTCATAATTATCTTAGAATTAGTGAACGACCATATTCTTGAGAAATTTTCAACTCCCGCCCTACCTCCAATTACTATGCGATCTGGATTGATTGTATCTTTTACTGCATTTCCCTCTCTCAAAAACTCAGGGTTAGACAGGATATCTTTGTTTATTATTTCACTCAACATTTTTGCTGTTCCTGGAGTTACAGTACTTTTTATCACGATCATCGAGTTGGGATCTATTTCGTTTGCTTTCTTTCCAGATTCAATAACGTAATGAACATCAATCCGGTCATTAACGGTGGGGGTTGGAACACATATTATTGTATATTCGCTTCCCTTTATGGAATCATAGGAATTTGAAAATTCAATCATTTTTCGATTTTTCTCGATTAGAACTGAAAGCCCGGGTTCATAGATCGGCACCTCTCCTTCCTGAAGTCTCTGAATTTTTTCCCGATCAGTATCGATCCCTACTAAGTTATAGCCATTATCAGAAAGAACGGCCATTGTCACGAGACCTACATACCCCAATCCTACAACTGAAATTTTCACTCAATTACCACCCTTAAACCAGCTTATTGTTCTCAACAGTCCTTTGTCAAGATCTACCGAAGGTTCAAAACCAATTAGTTTCTTTGCTAAATTTATATCTGCTGAACGCCTGGCTGGATCATCTACCCTTGATGGTTTATAAACTATTTTTGACTTTGACTGAGTTAGTTCTAAAATTTTTGCTGCAAGATCATTGATTGAAATTTCTTTCGTTGCCCCAATATTTAGGACCGTTCCAGAAAGGCCTTCCGTTGTTAAAAACTTCCATGTAGCAGTTAACCAATCGTCGATATACAGAAAAGACCTTGTCTGCCTTCCGTCTCCGAATATTATGATATCCTCGTCATTCAAAGCTGCTTTTACAAATCTAGGAATTACTCTGCCATATTGCCCATCTTCCCTTATTCTTGGACCATATACATTGAATGGCCTCTGGATTCTCGTATCAATATGGTAATATCTGTGATAAGACATTATTAGAGCTTCAGAAAACCTCTTTCCCTCATCATAACAACTTCTTATCCCGTTAGGATTTACATAGCCATAATATGTTTCCGGCGTCGGTATAATACTGGCATTTCCATATACCTCCGAAGATGATGTATACATGAATATTGCACCGGATTTTCTTGCGATATCAAGAGCGTTTTGTGTTCCCCATGAATTTGATGATAATGTGTCCAGCGGATGCTCAATATAATCCTCAGGTGAAGGTCTTGCTGCAAGGTGCACAATATATTTGTAGTCTTCCTCATCCGTGTAATTTTCAACTTTTGCCTTTGTGAATTTTACACCATTCTGAATATTCAATCTTTCCATCGTCGATAAGTCATCAATTACTGTCACTTTAAACCCGTTTTTCAAAGCAAAGTCTGCCAAATGAGAGCCTAAAAAACCGTTTCCACCAAAAATTAGTACACTATTACTCACGCATCAAAATTATTTAGAAATATTAATAAGTATTGCTATTTGTGAATTCGATCGCCAACTATGAGGTCATGGTAACTTCTGAATGCTCTAATTCTAGAAGATTATCTGATCTTTTTTATTATGCCACTTCATTTGGTGCTAGTCACATATCTTTCCTTCTTTGAGAATTTCACAAACCGAATTTAACACGTTCTTCATTCATCAACTTGTATAAAGTACTCTCCTACTTAATTATTTCTTATGGGAAATTTATAATTCTCGTACCAGTATTGAATCAATCAACTAGAAAATTCAATTGTAGGTTGTTATTTAAAACATT
>JAKAYH010000345.1 GCA_021826835.1 Thermoplasmata archaeon
CTCATAATCTCTATATTTAGCATCTTCGTTGGTCAATTTCTTATAAGGAATGACATGTTCCCTTGTCAATTGCATCCAGTCTTCAAAAGAACCCCCAAAATATTTGCCGCAGTAGATGCAAGTGTAATTATACTTCTTGAACAGATCCCTACTGTAGCCCATTAAAGATGTTCCAGATTCTCCCTTACATTTAGATTCTGCCTTCTCTCTTTTCACTTAATCCACTTCCAAAATGTTTCTCCAAACTTCAAAACTATATCTTTTGCCTATCCGACAAGAAAGTCGTATTGTTCCTTGGTTATATTTCTAAACGGAGTTCTGTCTCCTTTCAAATTAAAATTTCGAAACCCTGGCTTTCCAGGTAAATTCCAGATTCGATCCACTTCTATCGGATTTTCCAGTATTTTCAAAGTTTTTTCATCCATTACGTTTCTGAACGGAAAGCAGTACTCCCCTTCTACACAGCCTTCATAACTCACATACATTAGCTCAGGCAATACATTTGCATCTACGGTGATTGCTTTCAGATATTTGTCATAGAGAAGAAGCTTTGTCTTTCCGCCCCTCATGTAGTCGCTCGGCGTCCCCCATATCCACTTTCCAGCATGTCCCATTACATTGGGCCACTTCCCAGATTTCATGAGATCCAAGTAATCACTTTCACCCTCTGGCACTTTGTGATTTTTGCTAAACACCCATGTTTCTCTGCCGAACCATATTTTGCAAATGATTCCGTATATTTTCTTCTCCCCCTTCATTATTTCACTTCCTCAAACTCTTCTCTGTTTCTCCTAACAGATTCTTAAGGCTATTTAATACATCGGCGATTGTAATACTAGTGGGCACAACACATATACGCATTCCGGGTGAATAAAGAACCGAGGTAACCATATTGAAAACATATTGAACGACGGTTATACCTTAGTATGCTCGGTAGGACTGGCAATAGTTGAATATATCAGACCAGTGCCTATACCGTCTAGAATGTTCCTAAAAAATATGCACTTCTCATTTTCTCGAATGACGTCGTAGCAATTTTATTAGAATGCCGAAAATACATTATTGCTGCGTGCCGCTAAGATTAATATATACTAATAGTATTATCAATTTAATATATGATTGAAAAAGTTTCAATTTTGGGTTATCGATGTCCAAAATGCGGTCACGAATGGCTCCCAAGAAAAGGCAAAACTCCAAGAGTATGCCCCAATCCCGAATGCCATACGCTTCTTTATGGTGAAGATAATAACGGAAAAATAGAGAAGTTAAATGTGGACGATGAGTCAGACGTTATTGCACGGGGTACGGAAATAAATTTTAGAGAAAGGATAGCCGATAGGAGGAGGACCGACTATCTCACTCACGCGTTTTTCCCATATCCTGCAAAATTCATACCTCAGATTCCTAGGTACATCAATAAGGAGTATATGCATAACCACCATACACTTTTAGACCCTTTTTGTGGGTCTGGTACTACACTGGTAGAAGCACAGATGTTGGGTTATGAATCTTATGGAATTGAGATAAATCCTCTTGGGAGGTTGCTCACAGAAGTTAAAACGACGCCATTAAATTTGACCAAGTTCAAAGTTGAGTACGAGAAGTTGATTCAACGATTAGAAAGTGGAGAAATTGAACCGTTAATCCCTGAATTTCCAAACAAAGATTATTGGTTTCCAAAGCACATACAAGAAGAATTGGGAAAGATTAGAAAATCTATTGAGGAGGTAAAAGATGAATCTATAAAGAAGTTTTTCTTAGTTTGCATGGTCGCAATCATAAGAAAATGTTCTAATGCCGATCCGAGAATAAGCAAACCAGTTTATACTGCTAAAATGAAGTTAAACCAAGAGCGGAAAATCGATGTTCTTAAATCGTTCAAATCTAAGGTTTTAGAATATAGGGAGAGGGTTTTTACATTGTCGAACTTCCTTGAATCGAATACTGTCAAAGCTACTGTGATTGGAAATGATGCCAGGGAAATAAAACTTCCAGATTCCAGCGTCTACATGGTGTTGACTTCCCCTCCTTTTATAAACGCTCAAGAATATTTCAGAACTACAAAGTTTGAGATTTACTGGACAGGCCTAGCCACTCCTGAAGAAGTAAAGGATATGGAAAGTAAAATGGTAGGTTTAGAGAGAGTTAGCAATAAAGATATTAATGAATTACACCAACTCAACCTTGCTGGTCTTGAAAAAATTGACGAGATAACGAGACGAATCTACGAAACGGATAGGCAAAGAGCGTTCATATTCTATGACTATTTCGTGCAGATGATCAAGGTATTCAACGAAGTAAAAAGAGTTCTTTACGACGAAGGTTTCTTTGTAATCACGATAGGGGATAATACAATTAGAAAAATAAGTATCAAGACTCACGAACTTGTTATCGCTGCGGCTAAGCATGTTGGTTTCAAGCCAATAACAGTTAACTACGACCTAATAAAAGTGAGGCAACTTAGCACAAAAAGAAATTCAACTGCGGGATTGATGGACAAAGAATGGGCAATGGTATTTAAAAAGAATCTATGATGGTGGACAATTTTTATAGAATAATATCCGAAGGTCTTTGGTATCGGAGGGTAGTACTTCACCAGGCATTATAGTTCTAAGTTTGTTCTGCAAATCAGCAGGTGCTAATCCATCTCTGCACTGTGCGACTGTTAGAAATTTATTCCCCTTTATATAATCCCAGCGTTCTAAGAATGGTTTAGCTTCCTTCTTTGAGATATTATCCCCGTAGGAAGTTGCGAAGTCTATGGGGAATATATAACAGTCTCCAGAGGTAGAGTCAACCCCGACCATAATGTCGCAATCGTCGCGAGTGTAGTTTCTTGGTGGTTTCTTTTCTGGGTTTTGGACACCACCTCTTTGGCGAGCCTTAAAGGGGAACCCACCCTTTGAAGCTTTTACCTGAACCCGGAAAAGGATGTTCTCACACTCTATTACCATGTCATATTTTGTATCAGACCACAATTTGAAAAACACTGGAAAACCATGCTTCAGTGCACGAGCTGCTACCAACTGCTCGTTACCGGCGCCCTGAACCCCTATTAGATTTCCATTCAAATAATTTGAGAGTGGATTAATTTGTTGATTCCATTCTCTCTGTGGTTCAGAAATTGGTTTTCCATCCAAACTTTCTTGCGATGCCATTTTTTCCCATCTTACTTAATCTTTATTGTATAGCCAAAGTCAGAATTGTCTTTTCTTTTACCCCAGTAAAATCTGAATATCCCCTTGCACGCTTGACACTCAACTCTGTTAACCAGCTGAGTTCCGTGTACCCATTCTTTCAAAATATTAAAGTCATTACCATCATGCTGGCAGTAAGGACATAAAATCTTACCGTCATAGTGCATATAAGACATAATAGATAAAGGTACATAATACTTGTTAATGCAATGAAGAGTGATAGATGTTGTCATTATTAAGGAGGAGAAGTATCGCATCAAACTCTACTCAATCTTGACTTTATTAGGTAAACCACAATTGTCGCAATAGGCCTGTAAGACTATATGTGGCCCCTTGTCCACTAATCCCAACGATTCTCGATAATAGTACTGTCCGGCTACAATTTTTTTGCCGCATTTAAAACATGTCCAATCTTTCCTTGCCTTTCTCCTTACGAGAAACTTGGCATCTTCATATTTACCCATACCTCATGAAGTAATGAAAGTATATTGAATTTTATCAACTGAAATTCTGCAGAAGATCAGATCAACTTAAGGCTTGACAGAACCAGGATAGATCGGAA
>JAKAYH010000346.1:0-1983 GCA_021826835.1 Thermoplasmata archaeon
ATTGAAGATAGATAGAGGATTAATCATCTCCAAGGATAGTTTTGATGACCATGAAGTTGACGGGATCAGAATCAAAGTTATTCCTGCCTGGTTTCTCGCCTTAAAGAAAAATGAGGAATTATTAACGTTGTTTGAGTGATCAAGATATTTTTATTTCATTACTTCCGGTTCCAATGTGCAGTGTCCGATTCTTTAGACGACAGTAAAATTTAGGCCACCCATATCCATATTTTTCATATCTTTTCTCACTACACCCTGTAGAAAAGTGTGAAAAAAACACGTGAGATTATAAATACCGGAGGGAATCTTATTCCGCAATTATTGGGTGGGGAAATCACAAGGCGTTTACAACATATGGGTCAAAGCATTTATTATTCTTCAATACATAGCAAAAATATGGTGAAAATGGCAATGGATAAGGGGAAGCCTGTGGTCTCTTCTCAGAAAGACGCAGAGAATTCCCTTAAGAGAGAGTTCGAAAGGCAGCCATTTGCAAAGATTGTTTTTGATAGCTTGGATTAATTTTTTAATGAATTTCTAACCACTGAGCAAATTATAAATTTTAACAAAGCGATATCAAGTGTGTATTCAATCGACCACGGAATTATTAAACCCGACATTTTCGAGTCAAATTGGAAACCCCACAGAGATTTATCTTCGGATAAGAAATATTTCCAACAATTTATGATAGTCAGCGAGTATTCTGGAATCAATTATAATATTCATGTTCGCCTACTGGAATTTCCAAGGTATATATATTACTAAAACATGGATATTAGTGAGCTGGTTTGCGACACCGCATAATTCTGTTTCTTGAGGGTTCTAAAGTTCGGGGAAAATGGTTGATAACAGGAAGTGTTCTGTTAATCATCGAACTATACATAATAGCATCTTCATATCTCAAGGTGAGCGGGAGCAAAGTCCAGCTGCCCTCCTTCCCGTTTGGTAGTGGATACACCGGTTTTTTTATATCAATATGGATTGCCGTAGCACTATCGATGTCGCTCATACTTCTCCGCCTTTTTTATGACAGAGGCAAGAAATACCTATAACCGGTTCATTTAATGTTATGTCAGATAGAAGCAGAATCAAAAGCATCAGAGCTATTTAATATGGATATTAAATTGAAAATTGTTATTTTCGAACATAGATATTTTTCCCTTCAGCAATGTGAAAGCAAATGATGATACTATTAATACTATATACTGATACATATCAGTGTAATATATTTATAGTATCATGAAATACTATACAAATGGAAGAGAAAAAACTCTTGTATTTTATTTCAAAAAAACTTGTCTTAGACACATCCGCTAGTGTGATCAATAATGCACAGACCAATTTGAGAAATTTCAGCTTCATGGTCGATGCGATAGTGAAAAACGGTAAAGAAACGATATATATTGACATAAAAAGGAGAATTTCATTGGAGAACCTTTTCCGGTTCAATGCGTACAAAGACCTTGTGGAACTGGAAGGGAATGATGGAACAAAGTTCGTTATTCTTTCGGTTTTTGTGAGAGATGATATCCAGGACTTAGCAAGAAAACTTGGGATTACAATCATTAAGTTGCCACCGTCTTCGTTAACTGAAGCAGTTTACACGAGCCAAAAATATGCACCATCTAAGTTGACTTCAAAAAAAGCATTTGAGGTAATATACAAAATGCTTGCAATTGGCCCGTCCACTATAATGAGGCTTTCAGCTGAAACTGGGGTTTCATACGGTTGGGCACATGGAATCGTTGCGAGATTAACAGAAATTGGTATTGTCGAAAGAAAATACGGGCTTTATGAAATTGTAAATCTTGATAAGTTGCTCGATTCGATCGCTTATGAGCGTCCAATAATATCCATAACTTCAAGAGAGTATTGGACAGACTCAGATGATATTCTAAAATTTGCACGCAAAGTGTCAACTACTTCAAAGATTATGAAAATTAATGTCGCTTTTATGGGCCCTACAGTCTACCTTTACGGTGA
>JAKAYH010000346.1:1993-3751 GCA_021826835.1 Thermoplasmata archaeon
CCCTACAGCCTCCATTCTATATGATCCTTACTATGTGCGATCAGATACGGCATACATTTATGTTGAACCTCATCAGATCAGCAACGTTGTAAACGAACTTCACCTTGGAAGTTCCGGTAACCTCAAGGTATTAGCCTATTTGCCAGACAGAGATGTATTTACTGATTCTGAAACACTCGATGGCGTAACCGTTACCTCAAAGAGGCAGGTTCTGCTTGATCTTGCATCATTTGGTATTTTATACCGCGAGTCCATTAAAAGGTTGGTGAAGCGGATTGCCACTGAGTAGTATAAGCCAAAAAATCATAGAAGAATCACGATCAGAAACAATACACTTATTCAATTTTGTAAAGAAGAAATTTGATTCAGACAATTCGACTAAAGTCTGGCTAATTGGAGGCTGGGCCGTAGATGCTTATAATTCATGGTACGGATCACGCGATATTGACATCATGGCAAGCACAAAAGTGGTCTCAGAGCTCAAGAAATACCTATATTTCGAAAGAGGCTACAAAAAATACAGGGGCGTAGATGGAATTATGCGATACTACAAAGAGGTCGGGAAAGAGGAAATAGAAATAGACTTTGTGAAATCTGTTCAAAGTTTCCAAGGAACAAATGACACAATGACTATTAAAATATCTCAAGAGAACTCTGTGAATCTGGTTATGAATAGCAATGCTACGGTCATTGTTCCGGATCGATCCATTCTCCTAGGAATGAAGGTCAAAGCTGCGTGGGATAGAAGGAATATGCTTGAAAATGGAAGATACAGAGATCGTCAATACTTGATAGATAAGATCACCAAGGATTATGGAGATATAATTGCGCTTCTTGATGATAGATACATAAAGAATCGTCCGTTAAATCTTCAATATTTGCACGATGAAATTTTTTCAAAAGATTATTTAAGGGACCTTTTGAAATCACTTACATTACAAGATCTCCATGAGTTTCAGTACCGGTCTCTAAGCCCCAAAGAGTGCAGTGAAATGATCGCTAGATTGTTATCTATAGTTTAACTCATCTTCTCTCCTGTTGTTGATTGATGAACAATCGTGGCATTGATGATATATTGTTAATCAGTGGACTGTTAGATCGTATCCTGATCAATAATCATAGCAGAATATTTGCCGGAGCTAATGAACTCATTGAGCAATGACCAAAGTTAGGGAACAAAAGACTTTACAATTGCTAGATTACTGACCCTGGAAACCGAGTGAAGTTGTCACCGGAGGATATGCCACAATGGGATACGGTAACCTAAGGTATTCTAATGATTTCGATATAGTTATCCTGAGCAATTCAGAAGAATTGTACTGAATAATATGCAGAAACATGGGTTCTCTATTGAAAAAAATTATCAGCCAAATCCACAGAATTGTGATGACAAAGTTTTCAGGCTGAGTAAAAACGAAGTTATTGTAGATATCTTAGATGATGCCGTTAGAGATAAAGAAGAGCGGGTAAATTTATCCAGCTCCTGGTCGCAGAGTGCCCATCAATCAGGAAAATAGCTGCACTTACTGGTATAATAAAAAATAAAATACCAATTGCAAGAGTTGAAACACTTTGGGCCCTGAAATTACAAGCAGGTCGCGATCAAGACATCGTTGACTTTTTCCAGTTTCTCACTTTGAGTCCAACGGAAGTGAAGTTATAAGTGTCCTAAGAAAATTACAAACAGGCTCTTCGGATCAGAAACTTAGCAAAACGCTAAACAAAATAGAATATGTCAAGGCTTTTGAAGATGCGATG
>JAKAYH010000347.1 GCA_021826835.1 Thermoplasmata archaeon
TGCCAATCCTGCGAACGCCAAGAGGTCAATCAGGAATATCTGCTTTCTGCCAAGTTTGTCTGATACGTTCCCCAATATTACCATTCCCAAGAAAGCTCCTAAAAAGGTGATGGCACCCAAGGTACCTGTCACGAGAGCTGATAACTTGAACAACGGCGTCAGCACAATTAAAGCCCCACCGATCACAAGCAGATCATACCCATCCAGCAATTCGCCCAAGCTAATGACAAAAAAAGCATTCCTTCTTTTCTTGTTAATAGCAGTAAAATCAAATTTGCTCAATGGATTACTTTCAGATAAAGAATCCACCATTAAAATAGCAGTATTTTCAGTTTCTATTTATAACTTTTTCTCTAATTGTATACTTTTTGGTATTCAATAATCAAAATTCTGTCAAATCTTGAGAAAAATGATGACTCCTAATGACGGATTCATTAATTTTGTCACAAGGCCAAGGAACAAAATTGGAAGCATGCATTATGAGGTGAGAGCGAAAAAAGCGGATTATTGGTATGAGTTAGTTATGGATAAGTTATTCCAGATGTCAAACCATTCAGCGAATTCAAAACCAGATAATGTTCCTAGATCCTTGGACCTGAGAAAGCGGTCATAAATGCACTTTGGACAAAATCTGCTACGTTCTGCGGCGTGTGCCCAAGCATGTTAACATACGTGCCCCTATCAAAAACATAATCCCAGAATACTTTCATTGCATTTTCTGAAATGACTCTAAAATGGTTGTCAAATGATGTCTTACTAATATCATCATCTTCAAGTTTATTATATATAACAGAATTCAAATCCATAAGTATTTCGGGGTCGCTTAATCCATTGAATAAGTGCCAATAGGTTGGATCATTAATGGAACTCTCCCATAGCCATTTAAGTCCCTCATAACTGAGTATGACGATTGAAGAGTCTAATTTTGCACCAGAAAAGTAACCTTTCACTTTCCTAATTGTTTCGGATGTTATATTTTCAGTTCCGGTAAGTATTATTTCCCCAAAGAATTTCCAACCTGGCCCAGAATAAGTGTTATTCTCTTCGATGGTTCTGACATATCGACTTGCCTTATCTCGTTCATCGACATTGAATTTGAAACCATAAAGAGAACTTTTCGCGTCTATTATCCAAAATCCTTTTGGTAGAAGTAATATCCCATCCGGCAGATAAGGTCGTTTAGTAAGCTCTAAAGGAGCCCCTATGGTATTCAGCAGCTTTATAGCAGGAGACTCGAAACTTTCCCCCCTCTTTTCGAAAGATAATCTAAGTTCTCGGGTAAACCAGTTAATATCGCATCCGACTTTACAGCAAATACACCTTCAAATAAGATATTCAATTCACGTAAACGCTTTTCAACATCATCTCTGAAAAATTGGAATTGATGAAGTTGCTCTATGAAATTAGCTTTGGGGAAGGATTGATAGTTTAGGAAGAGTATGGGGATACTCGCAGCAGTTGTACTAATCAAAATCTCACTTTCTTTTGAAAGTCCGGGATAAATTACAATGCCACGTTCTTTTCGTAATTGAAGATTTCCCCATAGTTCTGATACCGTTCTTTGTTCTAGAGACTTAGTAGAAACCAACAGTCGAAGGTTTATCTCATCGTTTCTTTTTAACATTCCAAGATCCCTTAAATATTCAATATCAAGTTCTTTGCTCTCTTTTGAGATTGTAACCCCCAAGCTAATTAACTCAGTTGAAACACTCTCGGCGATTCTATCAAAATCTGGGATAAATCTAAACATGTCTAAGTTTGTGGTTTCTAAAGTATCTATTCTTGTCCCGCACGTGCATATTAAGTACCTATCCTGTCTAAAATTCTTGAGTTGATGTCCACAACTGAGGCACATAACCACTGGTTTTAAATTAGACATTAGGACCATTTCTTCACAAAATTCTTCCACGGTATACAGTTTTCCCACCTCAATGTAAGATTTGAACTGTTCTATCCCTACTGGTCCTCCTTTTTTCCATATTTCTAAAGTAAGTTTGCCAAGATTAAAGTTCAATTCTTTTTTCCTCACACGAATTTAGGAATTATACCATTTTTGATTAAACTATATACATAGTTTTTCAAGTCAAAGGATAATGGTGGTTGAAAATCATGTTTTGACTTTCTTCTAAGCTTGGTAACATTAAATTCCTTTGTTACACCGTCTTTTTTTATAGATAACCTAACAGTCCATCCGGACACATTGTTTGTAAGATCAATTCCTTTGTAGTCTCTAAGCTGCTTAATTGCACCTGTTATATCTAATCCACTGAGTTCAATACTAGGAGAACCTTCGAGGTTACTTTCTTCCACAAACACTGATCTAACAACTTGATCTACCAATACATAATCTTTGAAGTTGTTTAAATCGTATACTCCTTCAGTATCGTCGTAAATCGGTAAGAATGCATCTTCCTTTCCCGCTATAATTGACCCAACAACTTTAACAATATCGTCGAGAACTTTTTTTCTATGTGATCTTACTTCTAGACCGTGATTTTTAGTATCAAATGAAATAACCGCAACCTTAACAGGAGCATCACGATGGCTTGAGTTAATAAGCCGTACAAGTCGCTTTTCATCTTCATGTATGATATAGAAGGTAACATTTGGGTCCCCACGTTTGGTTTTCATATTGTCTAACTTTATTTCTTTACCAGCCAAAGAAGGGGCATCAGATAATGCACTCATTAGTTTTTCTTGAAAAGATTTTGAAGTAATATGATTCTTGTTGAATTCTTCTCGAGTAGTAAAAGTATCCACTCTCTGTAATCCAGAAGCGTACGATTGAATTTGGATGGCCTCAATCAGGGATGGATTTTGTATAAACATTTCTAAAATCATTGACTGTTTGCTCTTTCCGCCCATTTCAATGCCAGTTGCTTGCAGAGTTTTTTTAACAGAATAGCTCGAAACATCTTCACCGAAGCGGCTCAGAATCGTCAATAACTTAGCAGTTTGAGGGGCGTGTCTTATTATCAGACCAGGGAGGCTTGCTCTAGGAATGCCATTGATGTCAAATTCATTTTCCTTGGAATATTCTAACGCATTTTGAAAATCTTCTGTTGTCCATCCCTCCAGTCCCTTCCTCATTTTAGGGCCGCCAATATTCCCTATCACCTCCTTGGGTTCGAAACCAACTTTTTTCCAGTACTCATCAGAAGGAAGTATTGTCATTCATGGGTCCTCCGATCTGGATTTTCTATTTTTTGGCGAGTTGATTATAAATGCATCTAGGACCGCAAGTAATTTATTTGCAGTTCCAAACGTAGCATAAAATTTTTGTTGAGCCCACCACTTTTCTTTCTTTGTGTAAGTCCAACCATACAATCTCAATTGCAGTCCTGAGCTGTTTTGTACTAAAATTGCCGCCTTGTGAAATTTTCCGATCTTTACTAGTGTTCTTCCCCCTATGAATCTAACACCTTTCCAGTCTTGAGGGAATTGTGATTTTGGTTCTGGAAATTCCCTCTTAAGGCTTTCTGGTATTTTCATAGGAACTATCTTGTATTTATTATTATCTTCAACAGCCACTTCACTTCCCCTCCGAAATATGAATTTTGGATCCTTTACATTGTTTCTCAGCAGGAATGTTAGACCTGTCCCTGCTTTAATCCTACTTCAGAAATACAATGTCATCGATATAAATTTTTCGAAAATCGCGCTATACGTTGAGATTTATAGTTAGATACCATACCTTTACTGCGTAATAGCATTTTCTATACATGGGACGAAGAGAAACAATTC
>JAKAYH010000348.1 GCA_021826835.1 Thermoplasmata archaeon
ATCTGTGCTGAATAACCGATATTTCTCAGAACTCTCCATATGTATGTTGTAATTAACATTGAATTCCCTTGATATAACTTCAGCTATTCTCCTCAATGTCCACAGATCAGTATCATATACATAGATCTGGGATCGCTATCCATTATTTTCTTCAGTTTCTCCTTCTGATCTTTTGTGAGTTTACTTCTTGAACCAGGTTGTTTCCTGTCATGCCAGTCTCTATTCTGTTAGAGTTTGAGTGACCAGCTGTATACTGTCATACGATTCACACCGAGTCTCTTTGATATAACTGATTTCTTCACGCCTTTATTAAACATTTCAAAACCCTGTCCCCTTTTCCATTCTCGAATCTCAGATTTATCACTGGACCCGTGCCTGGGCTTTCCTGTAACTATAATTAACGTCTGGTTGCAAGGTATAAGAATATTATTATAGAATATCAGTTATTATAGTCATTAATCAATTCAAAGAGCAGTAATTTTAAGATAGGGCCAGAGTTTATGGACTTTTTACGATGATTTCTAAGCATTTAGGCATATATGGAGATTTTTTCAGGTTTATTGTGCTCCCATGATCCAAAAATAAATAATTAAATGGTTATTTTTTTCTAATATAGAAGACTGCAGCAGATGCGAGTGCTCCAATGCCAACCACTGTTCCTATGATTTCGTATGGTTCCATACTTGACATTGGTGTTGTTAGTTTTGTCAGATTTTGATCGATAGTATTTGTGATTCCGTTTGTCATTGTGAAGTTATCATAATATGTCCTGTAACCCTTTTCTGATATTATGAGATCATATGATCCTGCTGTAACAGTCATGTTGAATGAACCTGTTGAAGAGAGATGGATGATCTTTCCATTGATTGTTACATTGGCATTGTTAGGTGATATGGTTCCTTTTATGTATGAGTAGTGATTGTATGTTACAGTTTCTGTAATGTTCTTTCCGTTGACTGTTATTGAGAAGTGTGTGGTTGTTGCATAATACATTGTTGTGTTGGTAACTGAGAATGAGTATGTACCATTGGACAGTAAGAATGAGATTGTCGATCCTGACAATGTATGTTCAGTCATTGATCCGTTGACATACCATGTTGATCCCGAAGGTAATCCTGATTCCGTGAATTTGACTGAGTAAACCACCTTTGAGAATGAGATATTCTCCTGCATTGACTTCCCATTTATAGTTAATGATCCTCCATCTGCATGGTATATCTTGTTGTTTGTTGCTATTGAATATGAATATGTTCCGTTTGTTAACTGGAATGAGTATGAGGTATTTGTTAATGAGTAAGTATGATCATTAAAAACAAGTGTCCAGGATGTTCCTGATGGTAGTCCTGATTCCATGAAAGTAACCTTGTAGAGTTCCTTTGAGAAAGATACTGATATATCATTACTTGAGATCAGGCCGTTCACATTTAATGATCCTCCATCTGCATGGTATATCTTGTTGTTTGTTGCTATTGAATACGAATATGTTCCATAGGTTAACTCGAATGAGTATGATGATCCTGTTATTGCACCTGATTTCATTCCATTGCTGAGATTCACATACCATGTGCCTGAAAGTAGTCCTGATTCAGTGAACGTGACAGAGTAATGTGCAATATAAAAAGTGGCTGTTTCATTTATTGGTCCGTTCATTGTGATAGTTGCTGAATCTGAAGTCCCGGTATAGCTTCCTGATCCTGTTCCTTTCCATGACGAGAATCCATAGCCTGAGTTTGGAGAAGCCAGTAAATACAAAGATTCTCCCAAAGAATACCAGCCTGAACTTGGAGAGACTGTTCCATAACTTGACGGTGATGTAATTACATTAAGATAATATTCTGGAAAATAAGCAACATCCGTCGTCTCATTATAACCATCAACTGTAACTGTACCTGATGACAAATCAGGATCATAATTAACTCCATATGTGCCCATGGATTGGACCTTATAGCTGTATGTTCCATCGGAAACACTAAATGTTATTGAGGAGGAGGATGAAGTGATATTCTGGCCGTTAAAATTAACCCACCAACTGTCTCCGGATGGTAGTCCTGATTCAGTGAACGTGACAGAGTATGGTAACTTTTGGTATATTGCCTCTTCCTTTATGTTTTGATTAACTGTAAAGTAAATTGAGTTGTCTGTACTATTTACTGAACCTGACCATCTCTGGAAAACGTAGCCGGAATTTGGCGACGAAACCAAATGGAATACTGTTCCGGTAGGTACATCATTAGTGGTAAAATTCTGAGTTCTATCATTATCGAAGTTACAGTTTATTATTCCATCAACTGAGTAATTTGCACTAAATACTACATATCCATTCCCATTTACGTAAAGGTGAACAGATGGATCCGAACTGCTAGCCTGATTGTTAGTGGAACAGGCACCACTCAATGAATTCCTTATATTCGGGTGAATATGCATACTGTTGGAAGAAACGAAACCGATACCAAGGAAAACAACGACAATTGCGATTGCTGATATCTTAATCCATAATTTTTTCATTCGAAAAAAATAAGGTTACAATTAATAATAATACTTTCGCTTCTTTAGAAGAAGGTATCTTTAAGGCCTTATAATTTAAAAATTCGAATTTGATATTGAAAAACAGTAATGGGGCTAATGGTAATAACCCGATTAAGGGATTGACTGACAGAACATGAAATATGCAGAAATAGGAATGGGGAATGCTGTTATTGTTCATATTGCGATAAATGAAGAACTATAGAATAAAGAGAGCAGAATCCCAGGGGTTATTTGAAATCATCTATGCATTAGGAAATCCCTTAGAAAAACTATCTAACTATTATCACTTTTAGAATCCTTTCTGATTGCTCATTCCTTGGGTTTCTGTTCAAACCCTTGAGACAGTTTAACATTATGGAGTCCGAAAGCTGACACGTCTTTCCATTTTATTTGTGAAACAAATTGCCTGCTTTCCCATTCGTAAATAATTTTTAGTCTTCTCCCAATGCTCACAATATTACAAATTTCTGGTTTTTCTGAGAATATCCCATTTTTATTAGTCTTAAGCAGTAAGGTCTTTTGGATTTCTGGTAACTTCACCATTCCCATTAGAAAATTGCTTTCCGTATCATACATCCAAGCTATCCTAATCCTATCAAATAAAAGTATGAACATTACAAAAATCACAAAAATCTCTAAAGGAAGGAATGCTATAAAAGGGTTAGTTTGGTAAGAATAATAAGGGGTGGTCTCAATCATTAAAGCTTGAAAAGATAATCCAAAAGCGGCACTTAAGGAAACGAACCAAAAGTTCTTTATGTAGCGGTAAAGCTTTATTTGCCTTTGGTCATTTATATTTCGTCTTGATTCAGAAATTCTCAAAGTATCCAAATTACTGATTTTAATCTTCATTATAAATGGTAAAAATATTAATAGAAATAATATCAATAAATCTGTGATATATGAGATGGAATAGTAATTAATAGTAAACAGATAAAAAACAACCTTAAATGTAAAAGGAACACACGTTGCTTCAGAGCGTATTAAAAATAATAAGAACATACCAATTAAATATGTTACCATAAATTCTTTGATTCCATTCTTAACGAGTCTCCTTTCAAACAGATCATAAGTTACATCTGAGGCATCCTTAAGTTGCTCAATGAACTGCTTTCTCCAAAAATAAGGGAATATACTGATATTTCGCTTTGTTTCAACAGCTTTTAAAAAGTAGTATATAGCCCCAGATATAGGCGAAACCAATAACAAGTA
>JAKAYH010000349.1 GCA_021826835.1 Thermoplasmata archaeon
CGTCAGATCCTATGAATGCACCAATAAATAACCCAGCTAAGCCCGCAGCAACTGTTACAAAGATGCTGGACGTTGTTAGCATCCATACATGTGAACTCTTAGCATATTCGAACAAGGTTCCAGATGCAAACTTCGGAATCAGATATCCATAGGCTATTGCGAGAAGAGATACGAGACCAAATGCAACATAGCTCTTCCCTGACTTCATATCTATTGTGGCTTGATACTTCACTACTCCAATTATTGCAGACATAAAATGTGAATACTTTTCAGATTATTATTTAATATTCTGAGTTCAAATTTTGAACCTACCATATGCTTAATTGTAAGACTGTTAATTCAGTTAAATGTTCATGGGACACTTCGCTGTAGCATTTCTGCTGATGTATTTCTTCCCCACGGTTCCATATTGGGTACCGTTAATTGGCGTCAGCTTCCCTGATTTGCTCTGGCCAATTTTAATTCTCATTGGTGTTGAGAAAGTTTCTATAAAATATGAAAGTCCTCTCCAAAGCGATGTTAATTTTTTGAATTATCCTTACTCGCATTCTCTGATCCTTTCACTTTTGATAAAGATAGGAGTCCCAATTTTTGTAGCGGTTATAACAAAAATGATTTTGGCATTAGTTGTATTTTTAATTGCATGCACGTCGCACCGGATTCTTGATACATTAATGCATCCTAAAGATCTACCATTATTGGGTTTTGGAAAGAGAGATAAAAAGATTGGTCTTGGCCTTTGGCAAAAAGGATTGGTTGCGTTTACTTTCGAATATATATTTTATGCCGCCTTTGCAATTGTCTTCCTCAAAAATATTTACGTGGTATCGTTCCTAATTCTGGGTGCAATATTTCATCTTGCTAACTCAAATTCCTTTTTCGGCTTCACAAAAAAGAATCCATTTAGGTCGAAAAGAACATACGCGATTTTTGTTCTATTCGGATTTTTGCGCTTTTATTTTCTTCTCACTTAGAATCTTATGATCGCGTAAAGAATCATTTTTGGAATTGGCAAATCAGGATTCCAATGAAATTTTTGCATGCCTCACTGAGAGAAGGTAAATGCCGATTGGAACAAGGATTAAGAGAACCATGACGGTAAAAAGGTAATATGATAACAAATAGGTGGTATACATAATAGAGGTGATGATGAAAGCAACTACAACTGCTGCAAAAATAAATACTGTAATTGCAGTTTCCGCCCGTTTGCTTATGGAATCATATGTATATACCGGGTATATACCGTTGAACTGAGCATCACCAATGTCTTCCAGAGAATTCTTCTGGCATTTTGGGCACTCAATGTTGAATTTGTTTAGTTTCTTGAGCTCCCAAATAAATCCTCTTTGTGGGAAGCTCAGATTGAAAGTAAAACCGCAGTTTGAACATTTCATTATTGAATTAGTTATGGTCTGGACCACACTTCATAATATTTGTCTTCTATATTTATCTGCCTCATTGCCTCTCAATTTATGCTTAATGTGTCATTTTCCATTCTAGGTCAAAGCTGGCATAAAGTTGTTACCCTTATTCCTTGGTTACCATTCGATCGATATCGACTTCAGACGAAAATTCATCAATTTTATTTTTCGCAAATCTGATACATCTATCAGGGTTAATTCCAGAATCTTTGCGATTCCATATCTCAAGCCCCTTTGAGATAAAATCCTCTCGAGAATTTACAAGCCAACCATTCTCTCCATCACAAACCGTTTCTAAAGGACCCTGCTTATTGTAAGTAAGTACCGGAGTGCCACAAAGAGAGGATTCTATAGGGACATAGCCAAAAGGCTCTTCGGTGAAAGGAAATGCTGTAAAAAGAGCATTTGAATACAGACAGACTAAACGATCGTCACTAACATGTCCCTCAACCTGCATAAACTTCTTTATGTAATCAATAGAGACGCCAGGAGGTACTTTAGATCCGAATGTTATTATCTTAACGCCTTTTTTTGCAAGTTCGATGAGAGTCTTAATCTCTGTTTCCTTTCCTATGTAAGACAAAACGTAGTCTTTACTTGATCCAGAAGTACTCCTTTTAAATATAGAAAAATTTTTAACAGTGTGGAGAACGGAAGTGACCTTAAAACCTAAATTTTCATAATAATCTTTTATATATTTTGAGTTTGCATAGATCTTTCTGCTATCAGATTTAAATTTCACTATTAATTTTCTTTGAAGCAAAAAGATAGGAAACCAGAACAATAAACGTACCATAGAAGCACTGGAGCTGCTCTCTGAAAGATTGCTAAGTGTTTCGAGGAAAGGGATGCCCTGAATGATCAGGATATCTGATTTACACGGTATAGTTGAGGATATGTTAACAACATAATCGATCTTATTGTTTAAAACAACATTTTTAACATCCTCAGCCAGAATTCCAAGCGTGGATTCTATAAACCAACTCAGGACCCATAAAATTCCTTCGTTTGATTTGAATCTTTTTGGAAACAGTCGGCACATTTTAAAATTCCTGCCTGAACTGACAAGATCTACTGAGTCCAAGCCAGAAACTCTATTCGGTTCTGCTGAAATGCAGTTCCAGTATACATATACTTTGAATTTGCCATTTAATTTTGATCTAAGGAAGTTTATGACGTTTAACTGTACAGATACTCCTGAACTGATTGGATCTGAGACTATCATTATTGATTTCAATGCGAGCTAAATGTTAAAAATAGTATTTAATTCATGCAACGTACCAAATAGACATTACTCCAGAACTGTGTCAAACAATATCTAAATCCTCAGGAATCAGATGGAAACAGAACTTGCCATGTATTATGATACCGAATGTGCTTTTTGTGAATATGCTCTAGTCGGACTCGGAATGCCATTTTCCAGAGCTTTTTCCGCGTTCATCAGGTCCTGTACAAAAATATCAACCATATCGGGAGTGGAATTCTCCCTCACAACAACTCTCATGATTGTAGTGTCATTGGCCTCTGGCTCCATCCATGTAGTCACAAAAGTAGCAAGATTCAGATCTGGGTTTCCATCAAGATTGAGCTCATCATGAATCAATTGATAAGCAGCTCTTGCTCTCATTCCCTTGCTAGGAAAAGTAAATTTCGGTACATCATTGTCCATGTATCTATTCTGGTTTCTTTCATAATTTCTATCACTATTCTTCATTCCTTCAGATTTCATTTTTCTTGACACCAATTCAATCACTCTTAATACTTAATAATTACAAGACAATCATCTGATTTAACATTCACTAGCCAGATTTTCTTTAACGTGTAAGTTTTCTTGTGCTGGTGGAACAATCATTTTGGGGAAACATTCTTTAGATTGCGGATACCATAAATACAGAATACCGCATCATAGGTAGTGTGTCTTAATCACCTCCCAAAACATTATTATTTGCCCAGAAAGACATATGGTTGTGAGCTGAAATTCAATTGGATATGATGCAATAAATACAATCGCCTTTTGAAGAGTGGGGAGTAACAACACGTATCGACTCATCTTTAGCATCGTGGAGCATCGCAAAACACATACAGAAATAATCATAAGATCTCTTTAGGTAGACGTTTGCATGACAGAAACGGAGTTAATTTGAGGAATGTGTTCCTTGGAAATCACAGTTATGTGGAATCCTAAGCTGCCGAGCAGAAATCTGTTATCGATCTTGAATGATATCTGACCATTTCCGTTAAATGTGAAGTTGTGATAAATTTCCGATGAATTTGAGACTGTATCCAGAAACGCGG
>JAKAYH010000350.1 GCA_021826835.1 Thermoplasmata archaeon
TGCTTTCCATGTTACCTGAAGAAAGCATATCACCGGTTCAAGCTTAAATGCCCTTGGCAACGCTTCCATGTTAAGCATCCTCACTGCCTTTGAAGTATTTTCCACTCCTGCAGGTAATGGAATAATCAATATTTTTAACCTACAGAAAATGTCTATTTAGGAAAGGCTTCACTTTTAGTTTATGCCCTTATTATTAGGTAAAATTTAATACGCCATTTGCTCATGCTTTCATGTGTCAAAGAAAGGTAGCAGCAAAACACCTCCACCGGCACCAGCAAACCCGTTATACCCAAGTACCTCTGGACAACCATCAGGAAAGGGGCGCGGGAATAAACCTAAAAACTAAGTAGAATCTACGAATTCTACTCATTTATTTTTATTCATAACAAATTTATAAAAGATTTAAGAGGCACTTCAAAACAGGCAGGTCAATTATATCTATCAAATTCTTGTCCTTAGAATGATTATGCTCATATTTTCAGAGAATGTCATTTTTTATCATCATACCATGGTACCATCTTACCATATTCTTTCATGATATCCAACCAAAGGTACATATTCTCAGGTTATGCCTATAATTTATAATGTCTCGTCTTAACAGTTAATGCTTTCTTGGAGTAAGAATAAAACATCCTCCTCCCCAAACAACTACCTTGTTATTTAACCCTCTAACAGGATTTCGATCCATGCCTAAGTAGAGGGTTGGGTCAATGAGCTTTTTATTTAGATCAGACCTTCCCTTTTGCACTTTCAATGCATTTTCCAATGCCTCATACCTTTTCTGTATAATTTCTTTAGTGTTTTCAAGGGCTTCCATTTTGCAGTGTTTTTGGGTATAAAAGACAAATAGTCCACCTTTGAATATTTTTTCATCACCTTCCATTTCCACAGCAGTCGATATTCTCCCAAAATCTTTCATTACCTCTTTTGAAACACTACAAACACTATTTTTAACCTCTATTGCTGCGAAGGGAAGTAATTTACTGTCTCTGACAACTATGTCGTATCTGTAATTCGGATGCCATTTTGTAATTTTTTTTCCCGTTGGGGCATCTTCCGAATCTTTCCACGTTTCTTCTAGAAATATTAGTGATTCATTTAATCCTTCTTTTAAACTTTTGGCGATACTTACTGAGATGAAATATTCTGGCCCACCTCCTAATGTTTGAAAATTTTTTGTGAGTTTATTATAATCCTTTTTTGCCTGATTTATGCCTGATATAACGCAGTCAACAACATTTCCTATTGAAATATTTGCCACAAATATTAATAACTTTATGCTATATAATTTGATCATTTAAGTAAGAATTTATGCGATAGGGTATAAGCCTAATAGATTGAAAATATTCATCATAGTCATCCTTGTGGTCTCGATTTATGACGATGTTCCATATTATTGAAAACTTCAAAATGCAAGATTAGTTAAATAAACATATTGTCATGTTATCAATTGAGGTTTTCCTAAAACCTTCATTTACGTTTGATATCTTTCTCGATTCCTGAAAAATCGTTTTTTTAATCCAAATATTGTGTGAAAAATAACCTATTTCACCATGTTTTTCCCTGTATTTTCTCTAAATTTCGATGGCTTACGCTATCCGGTCAAGATATCTTGATCTCATGAGATTATAACATATGGCTGTGAGATAGGTCTTCACCCTCACTCTCTGCACTGTTGTTACCATTACATGGAAGAAATGGAACATCCCCTTGAAGAACGCATAGGGATGTTCCACCGCTGATCTTATCCTGGATATGCGGAGATTCCGGCGTATGCTCTTAACCGACAGTGGAAGACCCCTCACAGATCTATCCATTGTCCCATTGATGCCTTTGCATTCTGACCCAAAATATCCCTTATCCCTGTAACATATAATACCGGGAATGCTGAGATCAATCTGTGAATCATGTACATTCGCCGGTGTTACTGACAGTTTCTCTATTATTTTTATCTCGTTGACAAGGGTATGCGCCTTGTATCCGAAATGCTTTTCATGATTCTTTGTTGCTGATGTTCCGTCTTTAGATCTGCGTGTCTTTGCATCCTCACCCCTGGGTTTGCCGTATTATCCCCTGTCCGATTCAATGAATGAAGCATCCTGTATTGTTCCATGTTTTATTCTTATGTGCCTGGCCATGATCTGGTCTCTTATTTCATTGAAAACGAGACGATCCTTGCCCGTTTTGGATAATCTTTCACGGAAATACCATATGGTATTCCGATCCGGCAGTTTCTCAGGATATCCCAGGAAGTTCATGAATGATATGCGATCCCTGATCTCCCTTTCCACCTGCGGATCTGAGAGGTTATACCACTGCTGCAGCAACAGTATCTTCACCATGAGTACAGGATCATAATTTGGTCTTCCTCCCTTCTCCGTATCGTTATCGTAGAGATCCGACAATATTGGCCTGATCTTTTCGAAGTCAATTCGATCTGATATGCCTGTTAAGGGATCACCAAGTGTTTCAATCTCCTTATAGAGTTCGGATAAGCCGGTGTGGTAAAGATTCATATCTCTTGATCATGAGGTCATGAAAAAGGATTTCGGTCAGGGTTTTTGGAAATCCTCTAATAAAAATAAGATGTAAAGTCACAAAAGCATTGTTAAGTATATTCAAACCATTATTCAAATCATATTCTAAATTGGTATTGTATTTACATCATTGACTCATTTTATAAGAAGAGATTCGTATACTAAGTTTATAACCCATGCTATCCGAATTTAGTTACACTTCATCTTTAAGGGAATTTGGGAATCCATTTTTCAAGAATTTTAACTTCATGAAAATAAAGGGATATATATACTTAAGCTTATTATATAAAATAATGAGAAGAATAATACTCGATTCCATTATTTCCTTGGATGGCTATTACACAAATCTCAAGAATGAAATTGACTGGTTTGATTTTGACAAGGATGAAATTGAATGGTCTAACGAGATTCTTAGAAGAGTTGACACAATGCTCTTCGGTAGAATAACATATGAAGAATTTAGTGAATTCTGGCCCAATGCATCTCCATCCTCAGATGGATTTGATTCCGAGATAATTGGGTATTTAAATAATAAACACAAGATAGTATTTTCCAATACCTTGAAGGAGGCAAACTGGAAGCCGGCTACCCTCATAAGGGACGACCCTGTTGTTAGCATCCGAAAGATCAAGAATATGGCAGGAATGGATATGGTTGTTGTAGGTAGCGGGACCCTTGTAGCAACACTCATAAGAAATAACTTGGTGGACGAATACCGTATTCGTGTCAGACCAATTATATTAGGTTCTGGAAAACCCCTTTTCAGAGATGATCTGCAAAGACACAGGTTAAAATTAATATCTTTTAAGGCTTTAAAAAATGGAGTTATTGCTCTTCATTATGAACCGGAGAGTTGAATTTACCTGTTCTACTCATATACTTTTAATCAAAAGAATTAACCTGAATGCATATGGTTTACTCTATCGTAAGTGATTGAATTTTTTATGTCTACTTTAAAATTTTATGAAATCAGACTGTCTCTATATGCTTTTGTCCCAGGTATTCATTATTCTCTATCAAAAGTTGGCAAATGTACCTATGAGTGGTGAAATTTTTTGGTATTCTCAAACATATTTTTAAAAACTGTAAAATATGAATAATCGAATAATGATAAATATATCTTAATAATAAAGCCTTTAGTGATCGTTTGCAGAAACATACAATAAGCAT
>JAKAYH010000351.1 GCA_021826835.1 Thermoplasmata archaeon
AATTATAAGGAGTAAATATAAATGAAATTATTAATCGATATTCAAGGATGTCAAACTAATAGCCAGTATCGTGGAATAGGGCGATATTCTTTTCAAATAGTTAAAGCTATTCTAGAGAATAAAGAAAACCATACAATAATCTTATTTGCTAATGGTAATTTTAAGGATAGTCTTTACAAACTTCGATCGGAATTCCTCAAATATATTCCTGATGAAAACTTCATTGTATTTAATGCTGAATTTCCAGTCGCTGAAATTAACAACGAAAATTCTGTCAGATGCCGATTGGCAGAAATATACCGTGAAAAACTGATTTCAACTATTAAGCCTGATGCAGTATTGATTACAAGTCTATTCGAAGGCTTCGAGGATAATGCTGTGACTTCAATCGGCAGAACAGGAAGTAAGCCATTTACTGCCGTCATATTATATGATCTTATTCCTTATCTTTATCCTGATCCCAATTGGCCACCAGAATATCATTCTTATTATGACAAAAAAATCCAGTCCTTTAAGCATGCAGATCTTCTTCTTTCAATATCAGATTATTCTAAGCTTGAGGCAACAAATGTATTCCCAGAGTTGACTAATCGAATTACCAATATATCTTCTGCCTGTGATGGGAGATTTTTCCCGGAAGCTTTAAAAAATGACCGCCGAAAAAAATTATTGCAGCAATATGGCATACGAGGAAAGTTTCTGATGTCTGTTGGAGCTAATGAGCCTAGAAAGAATTTTGAAGCAATTCTATATTCTTTTTCATCATTGCCAACCAACTTAAAGCAAGAACGGCAAATCGTAATTGTTGGAGAGGGAAATAAACAAATTCAACAAAAAATCAAGGATATTGCGGAACAAAAAGGACTCAAAGAAAATCAGGTAATTTTTACTGGACATATCTCCGATGAAGATCTTATTGACCTATATCGCCTATGTGAACTCTATGTTTTTGCTTCAAAATATGAAGGCTTTGGATTGCCGGCATTGGAAGCTATGTCGTGTGGAGCACCTGTAATTGGGTCAAGAGCCACCAGCGTTCCTGAGGTTATTGGCCGATCAGATGCTCTCTTTGATCCAGAATCAATTGATGAGTTGAGCCATTTAATAAAAAGGGCTTTAACAGATTATGAATTTTTTGCATCACTTAAAGATTATGCTATAAGAAGAGCAAAAGAATTTTCATGGCAAAAAACTGCCTCTAGAGCTATAGAAGCTATATCTGAAAATTATAAGAGCGAAAATTCTTATGATATTGTTTTTAAAAAAAATAAATATAATAAATTACCTAAATTAGCCTTACATTCTCCTTTGCCGCCTGAGGAAACAGGAATAGCAGATTACGTTGCAGAACTATTGCCTTCACTTGCAAAGTATTATGAAATTACAGTGATTAGTGATCAGAAAGAAATTCTTCCGGGCCCAAATGGAGAATATTTCAATGTAAGACCTGTTTCTTGGTTTGAGAGCAATTTCAGCTTTTTTAATCGCATTGTCTATCAAGTCGGAAATTCCCCATTTCATGCACATATGCTAAATTTAATAAATGTTTATCCTGGATTAGTTATATTACATGATTTTTTTCTAAGCAACCTTATTAGTTGGATGGAAGTAAGTGGTTATGAACTGAATGCTTTTAAACGAGCATTGTTTAATGGGCATGGATACCAAGCGCTCAACTCCTTAGAAGAAGAGGGTTTTGATAATGCAAAAATTAAATGGCCCTGCAGTTTTGAGGTTATACAGGCTTCATTGGGACTCATTGTTCATTCGGAATATTCTAAGGGGCTTATTACTCGTTATTTTGGCGAACAGTTTTCAGAAAAAATTTCTATTACTAAACATCATCGTTTGCTTCCTAATAATATCGATCGACGTAGCGCTCGTTCTCAATTAGGAATTAATGATAATAGTTTTATTGTATGTGCTTTTGGGTTCATGGATCCAACAAAATTGAATCATAGGTTAATTACCGCATGGGGTTTATCTGCACTTTCATCCAATGTTGATTGCCATCTAATTTTTGTTGGAGGAAAGGCTCCTCAAGATTATGCATTAAAATGTGATAATATGATTTCTAAAGTTAATGGAGGGAATCGAGTAAAGATTACTGGATTTGTATCAAGAAAACAGTTTGAAGCATACCTTAGCGCTGCGGATTTTGCTATTCAGCTCCGTACCTTGTCACGCGGAGAAACATCTGGAACTGTCTTGGATTGTATGGCCTATGGATTGCCTTTGATCATTAACTCGCATGGCTCTATGCAAGAAATTCCCAACGATGTAGTTATTAAGTTGGATGACGAATTTAATGATAAAGATCTCGTCTTAGCTATGGACCGTCTATATCGGGAACCTTCTTTAAGAAAGGTGATGAGTCAACATGGAAAATTATATATCAGCCAAAGTCATTCTCCTGAAAAAACAGCATCCGACTATGCCGAAGCAATAGAAAAAACTTTTGAAACAAATCATAATATATCGATAATAAATAAAAGCATTGAGTTTTGGTCTATGATCCCTCCATTGACAAGCCATGATCGATCTATTGTCTCTCAGAAACTGGCAGACATGATTAGAATCGAACGTCGTCGGTTTATTTACCTAGATATATCCGCTACGGCCAAAAATGATCTCAAAACTGGGATAGAACGAGTTACTCGTTCACTTTTAAAAGAGTTACTTCTAAATCCTCCTACAGGATTTCATGTCGTACCTGTTTATTTGACTAACGAACTTGGAGCATGGGGTTTTCGAAGCGCTAATAAATATCTCTCAAGTAAAGATGGTTTTACTCTATCACAAATGAAAGATGAGGTAGTTCTTCCAGGTCTTGGAGATATTCTTTTAGCTTTGGATATCTATGCCGATGGAGTTATTCCTGCCGAAAAAGAAGGTATTTATAATTATTGGAGAGCATCAGGGGCTAAGATTGGATTTTTTGTGCATGATATTCTTCCGATTACAAATCCTTTATTTTTTCCTCCTTGGGCAAAGATTATTCATGAATCATGGTTAAATTCAATTTCTCGTAGTTCAGGATTTTTGATTTGTATATCTAATCATGTTAAATCCGAAGTAATAAGCTGGTTCGAAAAGACTGGAATACCTCCTGAAAAGAGACCTGAATTAATTGTTTCTTACCATGGTGCTGATATCGAGTCTTCCTTTCCTTCGAAAGGTCTCCCGCAAGATGCAGAATTTATTTTTAAACAACTTCATGAACGTCCAAGTTTTTTGATGGTTGGAACTTTAGAGCCTCGTAAAGGATATTTACAGACAATAGATGCGTTTAAAAAGCTATGGACTAAAGGTTACGATGCCAATCTTGTGATTATAGGTAAAGAGGGCTGGAAATCTTTACCGGAACATGATCGAAGAACTATTCCTCAGATTATACAAACGATACGTAATTGTCCCGAAATAAATAATAGATTATTTTGGCTTGAAAATGACGTTTCTGATGAATACCTTGAAAAAATCTATTTGAGTTGTTCCTATTTGATTGCTGCTTCGGAGGCCGAGGGATTCGGTTTGCCAATAATTGAAGCAATAAAAAATGGACTTAAAGTTTTGGCAAGGGATATACCAGTATTTCGAGAGATTGCTGGAAATTCCATTGAATATTTTAATTCTCATGGTTCGAATAGTTTGGAAGAAAAGCTTTCTTTCATTATTAGAAATAATAATTTTAATA
>JAKAYH010000352.1 GCA_021826835.1 Thermoplasmata archaeon
AAATCGATTTTGGTACCATGATACGATTCCGGGATACATCGTGGGATCTTCATCTATGTACGGATGAAAGCCATATAACTTTGAGACATCGGAATCGATCAAAGTTTTGGTGAAATCCGAGGGTTTCATTTTTAGTCTTTATTAAGATGGGGCCGAATCGAGATCTACATAATATATCCTACTTTCCTGCATGGAATAGTATGCCATCAGAATAAAACAAAAGGAAGTTTCATCGGAATGGACCAGTCGCGACTTGAACCCGAGACCTCCTGCTTGCAAATCATGCGAGAAAATCCATCATTCCTCTTGCATGCAGAATCAGAAAAATTCAAAATGGAAAAAACCAAATTTAAGATAGTTTCAACTAAATCTCGTGCCATTAATAACTATCTACTCTCAAACCTTCTATATCGTTAAAATGTTTAATATTTCTCGTGATTAGAACCTCGTTTCTTATTGAACAGATACCTGCAATCATAGCATCTTCTGGTTCTATTGTTGATCCTTCCTTTCTTTTTTGCGCAAAGATCCTGCCAGCCTCTCTTGCAGAATCCTCCTCAAAACTTATAACTGGTAGACCTTTTAATATTCGATTTATCTTATTTTTCTCCCTATCCTGTTTAATGCTGAGGGTCACACCAACGAACAACTCAAAAATTGAAATTGAGGTGATAGATATTGTGTTTCCTTTCTTTTCAATTTCCTCGGCTTTCTTTATAGCCTCTTTATCAGATTTCATTATGTCTATAAGAAATGAAGTATCAGCTATCATTATCTTGTTAACTCCTTAGCAATTTTATCTATTCTTTTGTTGCTTAGTTTCCTTGAATTTCTAATATTTTTCTCTAAGGATTTTCCCTCATCCTCACTTATGATGCCTTTTAAGTCTAGCACATTCGTTTTATTTGTCAGCCTATAAATCAGTTCTGTGAAACTTTCATTTTTTGACTTTAGCTCTGATAACCTTAAGTAGGCTTCATCCGAAATAGATATGTTTTTGCTTCCCATTCAACACACCCTGGTACACACACATACACATATGTATAACATATAAAATTTTTCCTGATTTTCTTTAAAAACATGTTGATTACTTCTTACCTGATTACCTGATATCCATGCTTTTACCACCACGATACCTTTTCAAGTGCATCAAGTATATCCTTCTGCCTTCTTGTCCTTTCCAGTCCGCTCAATCCCCCATTTCGGGAAGTGCTATATTTACAACACTTGTATCAATCATAGTCATAAACGGACCAGCGATAAGTCTAAATTGCAGAATAAGTGGGAGTTTTTCATTTGGCTTCAGATTGCTGGTATTGAAATTCCTATTATACCCTCTGCCTGCTATTTCCATCATATCTGTACGTTTTTGAAAAAAGTAAAATTCATACCTCACATGTTAGTATTCTGGGTGATGGTGGTTGAAGCAGAACTCGAAATCCGCATACGCCCAGATTCACAACTTTCACTTTACATGAATGCTCTTAGGAGTGCACAAAATCTTGAGATTTTGAAGTTTGGTAGCGATGGAGTTATATTTTTGGGTAAGGCGACACCTGAGCAGTGGGGACTTATTCGTGATTACCTCGGATCAAGCGAAGAAGAAAAAAGTGGTCTCAAGGTCCTTTCTACAAAGAAGGACGGGTCCGTGGTTTTCCTCACTGAGAAAAAATGGGGAATTAAAGACTCTGAGAACGCGGTCAGACACAAAGAAGATATGCTTTTTTTTAAGAAATGGCAAGGGATGGAGGGAGTTTACCCCATTGACATTCAAGTTACCACTAAAAGTATACAAGTCATTGTTGTTGGCTCCGATTGTTAAAATTGAGGAGTTGAAGGAAGGGCTTGCTATACGCAATGTAAACTACAAGATCTTAAGGATAGGAACACCCTACGGCAAGGAAAAAACCCCACTTTCGGCATTAACCGAAAAGCTAAGGTCGGCTCTAAGGATCGCATATGAACTTGGGTTCTACGAAATTCCGAGAAAGACTAGGATCGATAATCTGGCCAGAAAGTTAAGAATTGATAAAGGTACATTTAACGATCATTTAAGACGAGCAGAAAAGCACGCGCTTGACTATATATTCCGTAAATTATCTTAAATAGGACACAATGGACCGGTTGGTATTTTATTAAAGTTTTAAGGGAACACTGCAGAAAAATTTGTATTTGTTTCAGATTGAACATAAGGTTAACACAGGTTGCATTAGGAACGGCAAGAGATTTGGTCCTGTGAGATGTTGAAGAGACGGGATGTTATTCGGAAACAGCGACAGTTAAATCTTAACGTTGGGGTTGCAATATGGATATAATGAGTTAACAGATTTATTCCATATATATTTTTATACTCAATATGCATAGTGGCATGAATAATGGACAGATACATATTAAGTCGCCTCAGGGAAAGAATGTTGGATCGAGGTTCAATACGTAATTTGCCGGAAAAGACACTTCAGGAATCATTCATACTGAATACCTGGGGAACCAATGCAATAGAGGGAAACACCCTCACCCTGGATGAAGTAACCAAGGTAATTGAAAGTGGCATGACTGTGCCTCACCGCCCCATAAGGGATCTGATGGAAACAATTCAGCATCGCGCAGCTTTGGCTGAAGTGGTAAGCGGAAAAATATGTGAGGTCAACATGAAAAGTGCATTGAATTTGCATAATATGATCTTTCATGGAATTCTTCTGGACGCGGGACAGTGGAGAATGGAAAATGTCAGAATATCAGGCTCAAAGTATTCCCCCCCAAGAGTCGAAAAGCTTATCTCTCTGCTTCAGGAATGGGAGCAGCATTACGTAGCAATGGAAATGAAGCGCCAAGATGTCTTTTCTCAGGCTTCTGAAATGCACTCTGGCTTCGAATCCATACATCCCTTCTCGGACGGAAACGGAAGAGTAGGCAGGCTACTGCTGAATATGCACTTCCTCAATCACAACTGGCCGCTCCTAAACATTCTTCCGCAGGACAGGAACGCCTATCTTGATGCTCTTGAGTCTGCCCATCGTAATGGCATGGACGGACTGACAGAGTTCCTTGTAACAAATATGGCAAGATCACTCATTTTTATGCTTGACATGACAGGATCCGAGGGCGATAAGCTATTAACACTGGACGAAGCAAAGAAAGCCTCCGGTACGGATTACTCTACAAAATACCTGGCACTTAGAATCAAGCAGGGAGAGCTTCCGGGAATCAGATTAAACAAGAGGTGGAAGACGAGCCCGGTTGCAATAAGCCTCTATCGTGAAATAAAAGGCAGAGAGTGATATCCATATCTTGCCATCACTTCTGAATCAGAGGAGTTCATAAAGAAATGCGAAAAATCCATCAGAAACAGGATAATTATATCCCTCCGCAAACTTGAAAACGAACCAGAGAGCGGAAAACATCTGACCTCAATACTTACTGGGCTCTGGAGCCTGAGGATATGGAACTACCGGGCAATTTGTCAAATAAAGAACAGTGAGTTGGCAATATATCACAATCAAGATTGGGCACAGAAAGACCGTTTATTGACAAACTGGTTCAAATGGACCGGTCGGGATTTTATTAAATTTAAGATGTCATGAAAAAAGTTTTTCTGTCCACGCCTGCATGACGGTGCAAGCGTGAGAGTCGGAGAGGCAGCTGTGGTATTCGCTGACCCGTGAGGTCGACTTTAAGATTAGCTGCCCTTCGTC
>JAKAYH010000353.1 GCA_021826835.1 Thermoplasmata archaeon
TCTTAGAAAGGTGTACCGGAATAAACTGAAAAAATCCCCCGCATCGCTTGATTTAGCACCGTACCTCTACTGCCGTGACAGGGAGGCTCTGAAAGAAATCAGGGAAAGCTCCACAGAGTAAGGGTTGGCGTAATTCCACAATACTTGGAGTTCAGTCTGTAAATTTCCCGTTATTATCTCTACTATCCAATGAATCCTTGTTTGCCCCAAGTAGCTATTCATTCATAGTCATACTTAATCTTGCATAGTTCCATGCTGGCTCAGAACAAGCATCAAAAATAACTGGTTCATCACTAGTGATTTATCACATTTATCGTTAGACCAGTTATCTCCTCTATCTGCCGGCTGTATTTTCCGAATTCAAAGTCACGTGTAAGAAATTCGATTTTCTCATTTGTTGCCTCTTTCACTCGAAAAGCGTATGCCAGTTGAAGTAAATCAAGTGTTCGCATATGGATTTCTGAAGCAAACTCGAAGGCCATTTTAAATACAGATCCGAGGTCACCCAATGGCGATTTTTCTTTTTCCTGATGTATTGCAAAATAGGTGATCTTAAATCTTTGCAGCAGGTAAATCAATGCAGAGTATGATCTCAATCTATAGTTTGTTCGAAGATTCTGGTTTTCTCCTATGTTGATGTGCTTTCTTACGAAAACACTATTGAACTCCACCATAGTTAATTCTGTAACTACCTTTACGCTTTCACGCTCTAAATGCCCCAGCGATGCAGCGTTTCCTGAATCAGATATATCCAAGGCAGATAGAATTACACTGGTGTCCAAGTAAATCATCGAAATCGGTCTCTCTCGCTAATGAGTGTAGATACGGCACCTTTGAGATCAATTGGTATCCTTCCTGTACGTTTTTCAAGTTCCTTCAGTTCCCGAACCATTGCAAATATTTCGGGTAACTCCGAAGATTTCGAGACTCCAATGTCTATCAAGTACCTGAAAGCGTCACTCCTAGTTTTGCAAATCCCTGCGCCAACGAGAAGATCCGCAAAGCGAATATCTGTTTCGCTTATTCTTAACTGCAATATTTTTAAGACCATGTCAATTACACTATCGTAATGCTGTAAATTAATTTTTTGTATAAGACTTAAGTGGTAATTTGTTAACAATAGAACTTCGTATCTTTCTTACACAATGGGTGTTCACGCTCACATATGATAAAAACAGGTAAGATACGATCTTACTGTCAAGGAACAAGATCTGCTTACAATCGTGAATGGGCTTGGCCGTATGCGCTTATTCTTTTAAGCGAATACTTTAAAAATGTAAACTTCAACTAAAAATGTTCCAAAATCGGCAAATAAAATCTATCCACCCACATATTTATGATTCGGTTCCACAGCACGAATCAGGGAGAAATTAACTAAAATATAACAATGTCATTTTTAGGAGAACCAAAAATATTTATACAGTATATAGTTAAAATTTTAGATGTATAGACATGAAATGACCGTACCAAGCATAAGAATAAGCAAGAGAGTATTATTTTTTCTGGCAGGAATGCTTTCTGTATCTGCGGTACTCTTGTTTTATCTCGGATTTTTGAGAACCGATGGGATAATCATTGGTCTGTGGGCTGCAGGAGATATTTCAACCACTGCAATGAGTACAGGTCTGAGTGCCTTGGGTCTTAGTATTGCAGTGATTGGCATTATTCGGGCAACTGGGCAGGTCACTTTGGAACTTATGGGGACCTCCCTAATAGAGGCACTTTTGGAAAGAGCTATATTAGCCATCATGGGCCCATGGGGCGTAATAATATTATTTGGTATTTTGGGTGCAGCAGCTTAACTGCTCAATCTTTTTTATTTAATTCCATCTTATGGCCATAATGGGACGGTATAGTAGTTGGGGGCATCATGGTTTTTAATGAAAATTCAAAAGGCTATGAAATACTGAGATTCACAGTAATTTACTTCTCTATTTTTTTCATGGTGTATGTAATTGAAGTTATCCTCTTTCAACTTGGTTATTCCGTAATTATAAGATATTCTCTAGAAGCAGTTCTGATAATTGGCCCACTCACTATTGTCTCCAGGTTCCTTGATGGCAAATTCAGCATTTTCAAAGGCTTAATAATGTCGACTTTTGTTGGAGGCCTGTGGATCGCAGCTAGGAGGGGACAAAAATTCGAACAAGATGTGGAGTCTAATGCAATAGGTCTTTCATTTATTCTGCCAAGTCTTACTTTTATCGTATACGCCTGCATTTTCACTTTCATCAAGTTGACTGGAATAGTCTTATTTCCTCTGCCAAGCGGAAATTCCATGATTCCCGCCAATATAAGTTTGATGGGAAATGTTCTTTCATTGCGGATAATTTCCAATAACCTTTTACTTGTAGTCGGAATCTTTTTTGGTTCTTTTGCACTTTATCTTGGTTCGGCTATCTCACTCTTCTTCAATGCGGCTTTGCTGACATCACTCATAATAAATTCCACAGTACAAGTATCATTATTTCTGATCCTTCCAAATGGTGTTTTGGAGATTGCTGGAATTTTTTTATCTTCTGCAGGTGGGACCCTTCTTATTTACCTTACACTGGTCTCCCTTTACCGCCCTGTTAAACTCTCATCACAAAGATATAGGAGATTCGTTTTAGGGGCAGTAATTACCATTATAGCTCTTACACTTATTCTTTTCCTCGTTGCTTGGGGCATAGAATATTTCAACACCATGGGTTTTGTGCTTCACAACAGAACATATGCCCCACTTCAAGCTTATAGGGTTATCTTATTTTCAGACTTGCTCATTATTGCCGGCATCTGCCGCATAATATCTATAATGATCAATGAACAGTACTTGAGCATCCTCAGATTTATATTGCTTATTTTTTTCCCAATTTTGTCCATTCTACTATCATACCCGTCGCTCCTAGACCATATTTCTGTATTCGGAACTGTTCCAGTTTTCCTAGCTATAGGAGTATTTCTAATAAGTTTCGACACATACATTTCTACAGGCAGGAAAAGGGGATACATCTCAGAATTCCTAAATCAACGAGGTTTTTCACTAACAGCCTCACGAGGTGGGAGCATGTTTCCAACGATCAAAACTGGTGATCTGCTGTTATACAAAAAAGTCACAAAGGCAGAAGAGATCAGGGAGGGACAAATCGTTGTTTTTGTTCCCAGGACAGTTATGGCAGGGTTGTCATTTGAGAAGTTCATATGCCATAGATTTTTGAAAATTGAGGAGGGAAGAATGATCACAAAAGGGGATTCTTTAACACATGCTGATCCATGGACTCCCGTAGAGAACATAGAGGGTGTTGTAGTTTCCAAAGTTCAAATAACTCCGGAAGGTGAGCTGTTTACTTATGAACACTTGGTCGAGGATTCAGAAACTCTCAATCATGTGGACTTTTTGCTAAATGAGTTGAAAGAATTGGAAAAGGTCAAAAATATCTCCTTAATCAGCAAAAGGAAAATACCCAGCATAGTCCAGTCAACAGTTATGCTCTCTCTGGGAATTATTTTGTCAACCATGGTGTTTTTCTGGTAATTTGAGCTCCATTATAGTCTCACCTCATTACCTTTCATATCCTGCTTCCCTTCAAACAAGATAACAGTTATAAAATCGAAATATGCCAGATAATTCATATAATTTACCGCTGATCAAGCCATGAAAATGGTCATGGGGTATGGGAGGAGGTTTCAATCTGAGACA
>JAKAYH010000354.1 GCA_021826835.1 Thermoplasmata archaeon
TGGGCGTTTGTATAGTATCATCTACCTGTCTTATACTTTAAGATTTGGAGGTATGTTTGAACCGAAAACCTTTTTATCAAATTGACCTATTAGTTGGCTGACAATGTCTGGGTATATATCTGCAATTCTAAAAGATAAATTGACAAATGAAGATATTACAAAAATCATTTCAAAATATGATGCATTTAAACCTGATTATATGATTCCCGGCATATTTACCATTGGGTTTAGTGCGTCTTTCGGCATGCCCGGAAATTTAAAAAAAATAGGGGATTTAAAGAATAGCACAGTAATGGTTGCAAATCTTAGTGCAAAATCAGGGGAAAGAGGAATCATTCAGTTGGCCCCGAAAAATTCTGAAACTCCTCATGAATTTGAAGTCTCAATGTCAGAACTGGACAATTTGTTATCAAAAACGGGCATCAAAGAAAGGCTTCTTTATCATGAAATTTATGTTAATTTTGTCAGAGAAAGAAAAGAATTTAAGCAAACAAAGGAAAAACTTCCAAATCTTAAAACTATAAAGAACCCCAGATCATTTGGTTTGAGGATATTTGAAGGAGAATTGCCTGATGATGACATTAGAACTCAACCTTGGAAGCAAATTAATATAGAACCAGTTGTGCAAGACCCAACAAAACTTTCCATAACCATTATATTTAGAAATGAAAATCTTGAACAAAGCATAATTTCAAAGGGATATGAGGATGTTGAAAAATTATTGGACTATCTAAAGGAGGAATAAGATTGTATAACGCTTACAACATATATAATGAAAGTTCTACATTAGCTTTTTTTAAGAAATTCGATGGTAGCGAAGTTGTGTTGCCACAATTTGATAATGATTCAAGTATAGCCTCTGTGGAAAGCATAAACAGCAGTCAAAATCTGAATTACATGAAATCAATGGCGAACTTAGGCAGGATCCATAATTATACAGGGGAAACCACCCTTAAATTAATTTTAGAGGAATTTGACTCAACCGATTTAACTCTAGATTCAAGCGCTGATAAATTAACTGAACTCGCCGATATACTTGATTTTCTATCTCATTATTATGGTTTTTTCGGCGGTCCATATCTGGATTATATTCTTGATGAAGATACCAACGACGTTCTTTTTTTCAGGGTAATTTTTCTGAAAGCGGGAAGAAAAGAATGGAAGGAGATTGAAAATAGTATGGCAAAACGTCAGGTGTTAACTAAAGGTATGCTGGCTGTTTTTTGCATGAAAGGATTTGAGTGATGAGTCTTTTAAACCCGAAGAAAATTTTAAGCGAGCTATCAAATTTAGTAAATGAATATTCGAACATTGACGAATCAATGTCTGAGGTAGAGATGAGGAGAATTTTTAGTACATTATACTTTTCACTCTTTAACTATTGGTCTGAGATATATTATAACAAACTCCATAAGAGAGGAGGAGGTATAAATGGTGACAGATTTTCACATAAAGAATTCAGCAGATATATTATAAGAAACAATCTTTCTATGGAATATGTTCTGCTTTTTACCTTCCGAGTATTTTCTGATCACTATTTGTTGAATCCAAATACGATTGAAATTTCAGATCACGAAGTAAATTCCTTAATTGACGGCACTCAATCAATTAATATGAGTTTTGAAAATGTAAAGGAAGCCCTAAATTGTGCTGATTCCATATTCCATTTTTTAATAACTATGGAGTGAGTGATTTTGATTCAATTGCGAGTCAAGAAAAAAGGCTTTTGCTTATTTTACAAGAGTGAACGGTATGTTTGAAAGCTAACCGTTGCAAATTGATAATTTGTAAGAAACTTATGTGACTTTATTATTGGTACAATATTATCTAATGTTCTAAAAAATTTGCTTGAATATTTAAGTTGTTCAATCCTTGTGCTTTGCATATAATGTCAATCCTGCACCTAAAAGATTACAAAAACAGGTATTTATTCAATTAGCCCAATCTCTGGTAATCTTAATTTATCATATTGGTATGATCATCTATGAGATATCTAAAATATGGAAAGAGCGGAATTTATGTATCGGAGATAGCCCTGGGTGCAATGACATTCGGTGACAAAAACAGCTGGAAACTAGGAGGGCTTTCACAACAGACCACCAATGAAATGGTCAAAAGATCATATGACTACGGAATAAATCTTTACGATACCGCTGATGTATATGACGAGGGTGAATCAGAAAAAGCTCTTGGTATAGCGGTAAAAGATTTCAGAGATGAAATTCATATTGCCACAAAGGTCAGAGGTAAAACGGGGAAGGGAATAAACAATGTTGGTCTCTCCAGATCTCATATTTCAAGATCAGTTAAGGGAAGTCTCGAGAGGCTAAACACAGATTATATTGATATTTATCAGTTCCATTCTTTCGATTATCATGTGCCCTATGATGAAAGTATTGAAGCAATGCAAGATCTTATTGAAAGGGGAGAGGTCTTCTATCCGGGGGTATCTAATTTCACAGCATGGCAGATGGCCACTTTCAACGCCATTGCAATGGAAAAAGGATACGAACATTACCAGAGTGCCCAGATGAATTATTCTCTTTTGAACAGAGATATTGAACATGAAATTTTGCCCTATATGGATCATGATAAAATGACCCTTCTGGCATGGAGTCCACTCCACGGTGGAGTTCTGTCAGGTAAATACACATCAAAGATTGAACTGAAACCGGGAACAAGAATGGGAGACCGCGGATTTGTCTTTCCAAGATTTGATGAAAAACGTTATCCGGAGATATTAACAGAAATGGAGAAAGTTGCATCTGAACAGGGATGCAGCATTGCAAATGTTGCCCTCGCATGGCTTAGAGCAAAAAAGGTTGTCATAATACTAGGCGCAAGAACTCTTGAACAATTTGAGGAGAATATGAAATCCATTGACGTTAACCTGACCACAGAACAGGTTCAGAGCCTTGACAAGATATCAGAAGAAAGGGAACAATATCCAAACTGGATGATAGGGAGAATGGATAGGGGAAGAAGCTTCGACATAGCATAATGTTCCCCCACACTACTTATTTTATTTAGCAGAAGATTCATGAGATAATTATATTTCTTATATGAGAATATTTCTATTATGTGTTAAATCAGGTGAAGTATTAATTATTAATTCAACACTCATGTAATAGATAGCAATGAAATGGGTAACCAGAGAACATGCAAAAGTTGATAGAATAGCCTGCCCTTGGTTGATTTCAAGGTTTGTAGACAAGAACCCTGAATTTATCTTTGTTCCAAAGGATGATGTTATGAAAGTTGCAAAGAGTCAGGGAGCAATACCATTTGACACTCCTGGTGCAGAACTTCATCATTTCAAAGAAAAGGGATATGAATTTGTCAGTTTCGACGCAATAATAAAAAAATACAATCTCAAAGACCCTGCCCTTCTTGAGTTTGCAAAGATCGTAAGATCTGCTGATTCAAGCCCTCCAGATGCAAAACCAGAAGGGGCAGGACTTGAAGCTGCTGCTCTGGGATTCAGACAGATAGCAAAAGATGACCATGAAAACATGAAGTTGCAGTTTCCGCTCTATGATGCCCTATACGCATACTGCAAATGGAGAATTGAAGAAGGTGGAAAATTGGAACATTCTTGATCAACATATTCTCAGAATACATTTTTTTTAAATATCCGATTACATGAATTTCAAGTTGATGTTCTATTCAATCAATCG
>JAKAYH010000355.1 GCA_021826835.1 Thermoplasmata archaeon
ATAAAGTAATCCATATCCATGGTATTTCCGGGAATATTACAGCTGATATGTCATTACCATTTCGTGAAAGATCTGGGAAAAGACATATTTTCCTCATATATCGAGAATGTTACAATGTCGAAAATTTAAAATATTTCTAAAAGCTAACTTATATGTGTCATCTGATAAAAAAATAGAGAAATGGAATAAAATTCTGGAAGATACAATGCAAGAACGGGATGAGATTAAAGATAAGATTAAAGAATTGGGAGAAAAGATTAAGAATGGCGATCACGCAATTCTTAATCAACAAAGAGTTTTAATGCTGGGTCGTAAGCTGAAAGAATGGAATAATAGAGTGAGGATTTGTGAGGCTGAGTTAGAAAATTTGAATCTGAGAAAGTAACAAAGACCAAATTATTTAGGATGAGGATCATAATGGAACCTACAGATAACAGGTTGTATGAATACATTGATGAGGCTGGTTATTTAAGAAAAATTCTGGATATTAACAACCTCCTTTTAGAAAAATTATCTGTAATTCCGGAACTTTTCAGCATTGAGGATTTTTTAGAAATAGTGTCATTATCTCTATATCCTAGGAAAAATGATGAAAAGTATAGAAATTTAATTAGAACAATTCCAAAATTATCTTTTGACAAAGTTGATTCTATCCTTGCCAATAATCAATCACAGTTGTCTTATAAGAAAATTTCACATAGATACAGCTCAACCGCTGGCGTCTTATTTTTAATTTCTATTGTTATGATATTATTTGTCATGTCCTCAAGAAATGTTTATCTCTTGCTAACCACAATTATCGTTTTTTTGGTATCCGTAATACTGGAAATTCACTCGTTCAGAATTGATAAAAGGGCCATAGAGATTCCAGATGTCAAATACCACGGAAAAAGAGTCTTCAAAGTAACTCTTCGTAATTATATACCGGTGCTGGAACCACTTGAATACTTTGAAACTGCTCAACTGGATGATGAAGAAACAGTTATCTGCCCTAAATGTCACGGCGAAGGGGAACTGGAATACACGAGGAGGGAACTAGATGTTTCCTCTCGAAGTTTACCAGATAACGTTCCTCTAAGGGAGCAATATAAAAATGTAACTTATACGGTCACCTGCAATCTGTGTAATGGGGTTGGGAAATTTAACAATATAAATGTATGTAATAAATATAACAGCGAAGCAAAAGAAGTTAATAGGAAGATGGAAATTATTTTTAGCAAATTTCCTGCGATTAGGAAATGGAGTGATAATCTCAATAACAATTTGCAACTTTGGAATTCTAAATTAAAATCTTAATTCCATATATCTTATATTCCACGCTTTTCAATAGCAGATATATCAAAAAGCCATAATATACGCTTCTGTATCTCGGTAGCTCCGTATGGATTTTCTCAGAGAGATAAGATTTAAAAATAATAGAAATGAAATGTCCGCCGTATTTAGCTCGATATTTGTTTTCCCTTTATATTACTCCTATCTGCTCATTTAAATATGTTCCGAATCTCCAACAGAATTCTAGGGAATTATGAACAGTTTCATAACTTTTTAGCACCTCAAAGATTGCACATTTTAATTCTCTTCAACCAAAAGTTTATCTTATAAATTGATTGTGTAGATTCATATCTGATGGAAGTTGTTTTATGGGGAATGAATTTGATCTCATAGATACTTTCCCGGAGTTTATGGATTACTGGAATAAAAGTCAAAAGGATAATGCCAGTGAAGAGATAAAAACTTGGGAAAGCTACTACAAAACAAATTATCCGGAATTATTCGAAAAAATTGTACAGGATTACACAGAATCTGGACTTAATTGGGAAGATATTGCCAGAGATAAGATATTTCCCATAAATGTAGACAGGTTCAGCGTAATGGAACAGGCATGTGCGAATCTCAGGAAGATCATTAAGGACCTGTACAAAGATTCGGAAATATCGAAATTTCATCTGCCACGAATAACTTTCGTAATCTATCTTGGTTTAGGAAACGGTGCAGGATGGGCAACAGATTATGATTCAAGACCTGCAATCCTACTAGGGCTTGAAAACATAGTTGATATGGGGTGGGAAGGAGAAATAGCCTTAAAAGGTCTCATCCTTCATGAAATGGGCCACACAATTCATTATGAGTTAAGAAGGGAAAGAAAAATCAATAATGGTAATGGTTCTCTGTGGACCCTTTATGAGGAGGGATTTGCCCAGTATTTTGAATCGCGTTTAATTCCTTCTGAAAGCTGGCATCAGGGGTTGGGACAACCAGGATGGGTTGGTTGGTGCGAAGATCATCTCTCTCATCTCGCTGAACTATTCCTTTCAGAAGTGGAAGCAGGTGGAGAAACCAATAGATTCTTTGGTTCATGGTTTAATGTTGACGGATGGAAAGAGACTGGATATTATCTGGGTGAAAGAGTGGTTAACCTAATGGAATTGCCGTTTAATGATCTCGCTTGTCTGTCACCGGAAGATGTAGGTATTTTGATGAAGAACTATCTCATTGAAATTTCATGATTATTTCACAAATATTTTTTTCGAGGAGATTATTGTTCTACTCCAGTTTTTAATGGATTCCACTGCTGGTGTTTGTTCCCATTAGATAACTATAAATTTTTTTACTTAGAACAAGGTAAAAATGGAGGGAGGCACAGAAATCGTCATAAAATGAATTTATGGATTTATCGAGTGGAAAGTTACAAAGTTCAGTTCAGGTAAAGTTAAATTGTCCCAAGGAGTTCCTTGACATGTAATTTTATCTAATAATATTCAGGAACAGGGAAAGATAGTATCCCGCACCCTTGGTGTTACGAGTAATTTTATATTATGATTAAATATTCTTAAAATGATTTGCCCAAATTGCAATACAGATATCCCTGAGATTGCGAAATACTGTCCGATCTGCTCATACAAATTTCCACTGAAAATGGCAGACTACACTTTAATGAGAAATTTTGCATTAATTGCCCTCTTTTCAACGATTCTTTCAACTTTTCTATACTATTATCTATTTTATCACCCAACGGACATTTATGAATCTCTATACCTCGTAGGAGTTCCAATATTTCTATACTCTTTTTCTCTTATATTGCTTAGAAATGCATATTCTAAACTGTCCATTGGTAAGTACATTTTTTCCACAGAGCAAAGTGCAGCTACGATTGCCGCTATACTTAGGGTTATACTCTATCTTCTAGCATTTCCGATTATTTTTCTCATTCCCACCCCTTTGAGCAATTCATTAAGCAGTATACGCAATTTGATTTACGCAACTTATATTTTTGTTTCACTCATCTTTGAATTTGGTTTCATAAAAATTGGAATTGAAGAAAATTCATCTGGAATGAAGATTGCTGGAATTCTGTACATTATTGGTCAAGCTATTTCAGGAATCATTTTTTTCCTTGGTGAATTAATCGCATTTGATCGTATAGCACTCACGCACTTTCCGATATTTTATCTTAACATTACAGGAAATGCACTGCTTTCCTTAGGATTACTGGAAATAATAGTATTTTCAACAAGATCCAAAAATGAATATGAAAAATAAAAAAATGGGAAATTAGTCCTCTCCAGCGCCTGCGCCTGGTGGAGGAGATCCGCCTTTTGATCCCTTAGTTGCAATAACGTCATCGATCCTGAGAATCATGACTGCAGCCTCGGTTGCAGCATCTATTGCTTG